>CAZKZX010000073.1:0-7593 GCA_964557335.1 uncultured Methanomicrobia archaeon
GGGCCATGAGGGCAATGATACCCAGTGTTAGAAGTAATACAACCACGTTTCCCACCTCCTAAAGTATCTACTTAGACGTTATACAAAAAGTTTTCGCTAATATTACTATTAACGAAATATAACCTAATTTTAAGGATATGCTGATATATAAATGTTTTTCAGTCGTGCTTTTTTATAACAAAGCAAGTGAAAGGCAACAATTGGGCGCTTTCTTATGAGGATCATATAAAAAAAAGCTTACATAGTTGTCGTCTTTATCTTTTTTGTGTTATGGCTATTAACGAGTGCTAGCTGTAAGTCTCACTTCGTTTTGGTAAGCTGAACGCGTTATATAAAGCTTCATAATTCAGCTTGTTTTTCAAAAAAGTGAGGAAAGTGAAATACTTTCCTAGAGAATCTGCAACTTCACTTTAGTTTTGGTTATCTATCAAGATTGATAATCCAGCCTGGCGGTTCTCACAGTCCTTTGGTTAATAAAACCCCTCTATCACACAATAACACCATCATTACTATTGAACTATCGATCCTCCTTATTATTTAATTTTAGAGTTTCAATATCTCCACTGGAACGGAGGAACTGAGCATGAAGGGCATCCTATGAGTGGTAACCCTAAGAGTGGTAACCCTAGGAGTGCAAGGGGTGCAAGCACTGGCGCGAAAATCCCACCAAGTAAAGTAGCGTAAATTGCAGTACCAAGGCCTACATAGCCGCCTACTAATGCTGCCGGTAAAGCTAGTGGTAGAGCTATTAAACCTAGTGGTACAAGTAAGAGTGGCACGGCAGCAAGTGGAGCGGCAGCACAAACCATTGACGGATCCATCTATTTTCACCTCCTTTTTAACGATATATCAGATTTGCTAGCTATTAGTAGCCATACTCACTGATAAATAAGTTAAAATTACTTTGAATGTGCTAGTATTTAAAATTTTTTCAATTATAATCTCATTTTTTCAAGAAAAATAGATAACAACTAATTCCACCTGCGAAAGCAGCCTCTAACTGCGTCAGTTCATCTCCCATCGACGTAATGCGCGTGTTGGCCCCAACGTAGATGTCAAGCTCGTGCAAGTAAATTGTTGTTGGAACACGCTCCTCGTTTCGGGGTGGGATGTAACCATCAGTGTATGGGTGGAATTAAGAATTGGCTCTTCAAAGAGGAGCCTCATTCTCGATGGACATGTTAAGGCCGTAGCGTCAGATGGCTTCGTGTAGCTATGTGTGAAGTCTTCTTAGTCTCCGACTAGTATTACATTTCGTTATCAACTGTTCTCCATAAAAAGGAATAGGAAAAATAATACTGCTGACTTATCCAACAAGATTGACTAAGAACCAACTTCGATATCGGGAGATTACACAAGTCAAACATCATGTGGATAGTGACTAAGCACGACTACTCACATACGAGAGCATCGTGCGACTGAGTATCTTAAAAGAATAAGCTAGCTATTTCACTCTCGTCCCAGCATCCGGCGCACATATCATGACATGGGGCCGAACGAGTAACTTAATCCTTAACATAGTATTTTATAAAATCGCTTGTTTTAAATATCGATTCAAACTTGTAACCTTGAGCCGTTATATACTCTCCCGCACCTGTTTCACGATCAAGAACTGCCATCACTTTTGTAACTGTACAGTTCATGTCTTCTACTGCTTTAATCCCAGTGAGTATTGATTTGCCACTCGTTGTGACGTCATCAACAAATCCTACTTTGTCTCCACTTTTTATGCAGCCCTCAACCTTTTGCATTCTTCCGTGATTTTTTTTAGCTTTTCGCACAAAAAATGCTCTAACATCCCCCGATTTGACTGCTACTGCAGTGGCAATTGGTATTGCGCCGCTTTCCATACCACCGACCGCGTCAATTTTTCCAAGGCTTCCAATCATTAACTCGGCAGCAATTGAGGCCCCTCGTGGATGCATCAAGACACGTCTCAGGTCAAAATAGTAGTCGCTAACTTGTCCTCCCGACAGTTGATAAGGTCCGTTTGAAAAGTAACCGTATTTTAATATCAAATATTTTAACTCTTCATATTTATCGTTCAAAATAATCCCTATGTGCGTTATTTAACAGGGTAATACATTTGGCATATGTAATATCTCTTTGCTTCTGATTACTCGAGTTCTCAGGGTATATTGTTTTATGCACGAATGGTACCACCTAAGTGCTTTCATATGTCCGATGGGAGAGAGAACCTTAAAGCGCTTAGAAAGGTTTAATTACCAAGCTAAATAAGTCCAATCTAAAGGCAAATAAATGTCGGAGCATGTTGAACATTCACTGATAGTGCCTGGTTCTGTCGAAGCTCGAACCTATCAACTTGCGCTTGCTAAAGCCGCTTTAAAGAATTCTTCAATGATAGTGCTCCCTACTGGGTTGGGGAAAACGGTAGTAGCATTGCTAGTCATAGCCACTCGGCTCGAACAAGGCGGACGGGTGTTATTTTTAGCTCCTACAAAGCCGCTTGTAGAACAACATGCAGAATTTTTAAGGTCGCATTTATGTGCTGAAATTGTAGTCTTAACGGGAGAGATTCCGGCGCGAAAGAGAGCCGAACTGTGGAGGAGTCAAGCCCAAGTGATAGTTTCAACCCCGCAAGTCATTGAAAATGACTTGGTGGCAAAGAGAATTGCGCTCTCGAACATAAAACTCGTTATATTTGATGAAGCGCACAGAGCAGTTGGCAATTATTCGTACGTCTATATAGCTAGTACATATATCGATCAAGCTGAAAATCCCCTCGTAATTGGCTTAACCGCATCTCCAGGCGGAACGATTGAGAAGATACAGCGGGTAAGTGATGCGCTCCATATTGACAATATTGAAATCAGGACAGAATCAGATCCAGACGTGCTTCCATATATCCACGAGAAGGATATTGAATGGTGCAGGTTCTCATTGCCGCTAGAAATGGACTTAGTTAGGCAAAGTCTGAATACCGCACTTTCCAGCAGGTTAAGAGAGCTTAAAAGAATGGGGATCGTTAAGAATGAGTGGACCTCGACGTCTGAATTATTAAGGTTGCGTGCTGAGGTTGCAAACAATAAGAACTACAGGGCTATGTCCATCATTGCTGAAGTTATCAAACTAAGGCACGCTGTTGGTATGATTGAAACGCAGGGCGTAGTTACGACTAATAAGTATTTTGAACGTTTAAAAAAGGAGGCTAAGTCCAAAGGAGGGAGTAAAGCAGCTCGGAAGCTTGTTGCTGATCCATACGTGAAAAGGGCAATGGATAAAGCAAAAATGCTGAAAGAAATGCATCCGAAGTTGCTGGCTGTGAAAAATGCAGTACGTGAATTATTTATCAATAAGCCGGACTCGAGAATTATAGTATTTACGAACTATAGGGATACTGCAGAGCTGGTGAAAAACGCCCTTACTGAGGTTGATGGAGTCAGACCCATTAAGTTTGTGGGTCAAGCTCAGAAAGATGGTGTTAGGGGACTTTCACAGAAGCAACAGGTTCAGCTACTCTCTGACTTCGTAGAAGGCACTTACAACGTTCTTGTTGCAACAAGCGTTGCGGAAGAGGGGTTGGACATTCCATCAACTGATATGGTTTTATTTTATGAGCCAATTCCATCTGAAATTAGAAGCATTCAAAGGGAGGGAAGAACGGGGAGACGTCGAGCAGGAAAAGTCGTTGTGTTGATAACAAAGGGTACGAGGGATGAGGCATATTATTGGTCAAGCAATCAAAAAAGGAAGATCATGCGCGCCGAAATGAAAAGAATGAGCGATAACGCTTCAGAAGAACTTGACGAACAAACTTTTCGTATAGATTCCAAACCTGATGATTTGGAAGATCCGTCATCTGGCGTTAAATCATTTATTTACAATCAAGTTTCAGATCGTGCCATAGTTGAGAGTCAATGTAGTTATCACTGTGAAAATGAGGTAAAGAACGCGGTAAATGGCTATGTTGACGTTCACCGGGACGAGTCGCCAGTACCTTCAGAAAAACGCCAAAAGACGCTATTAGATTTCGAAAGAGACATCGCGCATGCGGTCAGGATAGTTGTCGATGTTCACGAGATGCGGTCTGACGTAGTAAACGAGATGGACAAATTAGGAGCAACGGTTGAGGTCAGAGCCTTGCCGGTAGCTGATTATGTATTAAGCGATAAAGTTGCAGTTGAAAGAAAAACTGCTGAAGACTTTTTAAGCACGTTAATCGATCGAGATTTTTTCGGACAGATCCGAGCACTAGTAGATAGCTACGAGAATCCGATATTGATAATTGAAGGTAAAAATCTTTACACGGGTAGAAATATTCACCCAAATGCAATTAGAGGAATGCTTGCATCCATCGTGGTTGATTTTAAGGTGCCAATATTGTATTCAGATAACGCCGAAGATACAGCTGCTATGTTATACATAATTGCACGAAGAGAGCAAATTGAAACTAAAAGAGAGCCTATTTTGCATGGAAAAAAGTCGACGAAAACTTTGACGGAGCAACAAGAGTATCTCGTCTCTTCAATTCCAGCAATAGGACCCATTGCTGCACGAGCTTTGTTAACACACTTTGAGTCAGTTGAAGCAATAATTAATGCTCGTGAAGAGCAACTCGTAAAAGTGAAAGGGATTGGGAAAATTACCGCAAAAAAAATTAGAGAAGTTACAAGCGCAAAGTATGCACCCGGATCTCCAAAAAAATAAAAATTTGCTTTGATATCCCTCTGTAAGCCGTTTAATAGAGCAAGTTTTATAATTGTTAAATTGACATACCCTTTTTACGTTAGACTGTTCAACTGAGGTCGAAACGGAGTACACGTCTTGACGGATAACGAAGAAGCACTTAAAGCTGAAGAAAAATTGGAGAAACTGGCAGAGTACGATGAGAAAGAATCCATCGCTGAGGCCTCTGAGGAGAGATCAAGCGCAGAAGCTGAAGGGCCTGAGAACGGGCCGGCGAAAAAACCCCCGTATCCAAGCGATAGAGACCCATTTCTTTTGAGTCTCGTATATTTTGAAGATGTAATAACAACTTTGCAACAGTCGGAAGAGTTGTACTCTGTATCTAACATTGAAGTAGAAAAGGGATTTGAAGCTTTAAAAGCGGGAGATTATCAGACTGCTGGCGAGCACCTCACTCGAGCATTAGAACTGGACGAGAAAAACTTGAGCGCCCTGATTTATAAAGCGATAGTGCATTTAAAACTCAATAATCAGGAAAAAGCATCTTGTTATTGTGATTTGGCGACTGAGAATAACCCGGAAAATCCGAATTCATGGATTTGCAAATCAGCAGTTTTGATAAAAGAACAAGAATACGACGAGGCGTCAAATAATCTCGACAAGGCTTTAGAATTAAGTCCTGAGAACGTCGAAGTGCTTGTAAACAAAGCATCGTGTCTAATCAGGCTCGGATACTTTGATGAAGCAATAAGGGTAACATACCGAGCGCAAAAATTAGAGCACTCGAATGTGCACGCATGGATCAATAAGGGCATCGCATACGCTTACACTTTTAGGTTAAAAGATGCAATCAATTGTTTCAACGAAGCTTTAGTGCTTGATCCAGATAATACGATTGCACAAAAGGGAAAAGGTGAACTACTCAGAAGATTAACTCAGTGAGTCGAAATTAAGTACACGCTCATCTACAGTGCATTTTAACTCTACATTACCGACAGATAGCTCAAGATTATATATGAAATCTAGTGGTACCATACTCTTAATGATTTAAGAGGCGGCAGTGTAAACGTTACTTCAACCACTATTAGCGCGATATGGTTTAGAAGGAGGTCGAACCCCCTACTGGGAGTATTATGACGTTGTGTCCCGCATCTTCTGCGAGCTGCCTAAATTTATAAGGATCAGCCCTTATTTGATCCCACGTATTAAAGTGCATAGGAATCGCGGTTTTCGGTTTTATGATGTCAAGCGCTTTAACAGCATCGTTAATGTCCATCGTGAAGAACCCACCAATAGGAACAAATAGCACATCGATATTAGCTAATCTTTGAACACCGTCTAAGTATGTATCTCCTAGATGCGCAAACCTAATGCCGCCTAATTCGAATATGTAGCCCGCTGGATATTTGCTCTGGTGGTGGCTGGCGCCAATCATCGTAATGCTGACAGTCTTTACAAGCTTGCTGTCACCCACTTCCATTGTGGTCATCTCTTTATACTTCTCTTTTAAAGTTGGTGGCGCCACAACCAGCGAGTTAAATTTCCTAGCATCGTTGTGGTCAAAATGCTCGTGCGTTATAAGGACGATATCCGGTTTTCCGTTGTATTGTGGGGCCAAAGGATTATCTTTGGTAAAAAATGGGTCGACAAGTATTGTATGGCGTTGATCTGTTACTTCAAAGCATGCGTGACTAAGATAAGTAACCTTAACTGTTAAATCTTCTTGCATGAAAGTTAGGTCGCAGATCTTGAAATATAAGACTTTTGTGACAAAAACACAGCATAATCCTTATAAATTCAAATAAATAGGTGAACTTTTATTGTTTATACGTTTTAGATTTGCGGGAAACGTCGGTAGTCGACACTCGTACAATTAGGTTAACCTGAAAAGTATGATAAGTTGTCATGTTGAGGGTTGATGTCTTAGCTCTAATGTTATTAGATAGGTCATAAAGTGTTATCGAATTTTACATCATATTTTATAAATAGCTCATTAGAATCCATTTTAAGTAGTTCAAGGGGATCTTCGCACGGTATCTCTTTCAATTTATATTTAATTGAGCGGGTGCCATATGTTATCGCAATATCATCAGTTCCGCACACTGTCAATCGTGCATTGCCTAGAGTGCCACGAGTGATTCCGATAAGACAATCCGCTAAATGGGTGCTTACATTACGCGGAATTTTTACGCTGACGTTTTTAATATTGCAGTGTAGCGCTTTCATGGCGTCAAACACAATTTTTACCCCTACGGCAACATCTGGACATCTCTCCCCGTGATAGTTATACGCTTCACGAAGAAATTCATTAAGAACGTCACCCTCGTCCATGTTGGCTGGTATCAAAGAGGAGTGCACATCGCGGGCCCAGAAAATTACATCCCAAACAGCAGAGTATGGTTTAATGTCAACAACAGGAGATCCGTCGATAACGTCAAGTGGGTCAACAAAGAGTATATTTCTCTCTACTTTAACGAGCCGTGTCGCTGTCAGAGAAAGTGGGTTAGGGCGAGTGGGGGACCTCATTGAAAAGACTCCTCGCTTATCCAAATTTGGATTTATTTTCCTTGGTCTGACTAGAAGTGGTTCTCTCTCGGCTTTATCAAGCCAGCATATCACGTTAATATGAGTATCGCCCTCGATGCCTGTTAGGCCCGCTTTAAACTCGTTAAAAATCTCGATACTGGCAGGGACGCCTTGTAGAGGCATGTTGTTCCCGTCTGCAACCTTTGAATGTACCACTCCAATGGGTTTTATCGTTAAGTCCATCCATTTATCACCCTACGTCTCGTAATTCGTTCACGACAGCTGAGAGGCAAATCGCTCTTGAAATTATAGAGCGAAAGAAACAAACACCTCTATTGCGTAAATTTCTTGTGTTACGCATTTAATACAGTTTAAGAGCTTACGGTTTTCTAGAAAAATTAGGCTATTCTGTTTTCGTGG
>CAZKZX010000074.1:0-7420 GCA_964557335.1 uncultured Methanomicrobia archaeon
TTCCAGCATAAAGGGCTATTCTACAATTTTGGGGTTTTGCCTCATTTTTTATGATCAGATGCAGTTTGGAATCTTCACTGATTTAACAACCTCAAAGTTCATTTCTTAACAAAGAAAGAACTGGGACAACCGTGTCTGATTATATAATTACCGCTGGAGTTTTAGTCTCGTTGCACGCTGTAATCATTCAATCATCCTATGTCGGTGGAAATCGAGATTTCCTGCACATCAGCCAGAACATATAAATGCAAATAGATTTTATTAACTATGCTATTGCCATACAACATCTGTAATCAGTGTTTATTATGAGCATAATTGATGAAAAATCGGAATTACAACGTCAAAGGCTCGAAATAATACAAGAACTACAGGACATAAGAGGCACTCAAATAATCTGTTATATAACGGGCGACAGGCCAACAAATGCCAACATTCCCGGGATGGTAAGCCAAGTATCACAAGAGCATCTACGAATTATCTATGACCACTTGGCTCACCTCGGAGAGACGAATCATATTGATTTGTTCATTTACACGCGCGGAGGCGATGCGGACGTCCCGTGGCCCATGGTCAGTTATATCAGAGAGTTTTGCAGCAAGTTCTCAGTTTTAGTCCCATATCATTGTCATAGTGCTGGTACGCTTATCTGTCTCGGGGCTGATGACATTTTGATGGGCAAGGCAGCAACGTTGAGCTCTGTCGATCCGACAACGGTGAATCCGTTTAATCCACGAGATCCACTAAATCCTAATATCCCCCTCGGAATAAGTGTTGAGGATGTCACAGCTTATTTATCGCTTGCGAGGGAATCTGCAAAGATTACTGAGCAAGATCACATCATCGATGTATTTAATGAACTTTCAAAGCAAGTGCATCCGTTAGCGCTTGGAAACGTTTATAGACAATACACCAGAATTAGGATGCTCGCAACTAATTTATTAAAGTTTCACATGCGCGGCGAAAAAAATGAGCCGCGGGTCACTCAAATCGTGGAGATCATGACCGAAAAGCTCTACACGCACACGCACTTTATTAGTCGACGTGAGGCGAACAAGGTGATCGGTCTAAACGTTGTTGAGCCGAATAATCAAGTCGAGAAACTTATGTGGGAACTCAAAGAGAACTATGCCGCCGACATGCACCTAAATGAACCCTTCGATCTCAATATGTTCATCGGAGAGGAGACCTACAAAGAAGGAGCAGCACGAGGGGTATTTGTTGAGAGTCTTGGGATGACAGACGTATGGGGGTCGATCTTTGCTGTGTCAAAAGTTAGGGCACTCCCGCCAAATCTCCCGGTCCCGCTCTCTCCTGAGCGCATGCAAGCCTTGCAGGGATTACCTTTTAAACTCGACGTGAACATTCTTAAGTATGGATGGGAAAGGACTGTCAGGGATGCACAGAAAACGTGAAGCTAACAAAATCTGTCAAGTGCTGCTATTCGTTTGTATTCGCTGATGCCATCGAATGTGATCCGTCATAGTGAAGAAAAGCGAAAGTTAAGATCGAAAAGTCAGACAGCTCAATCTTAACTTATATAAGCTTCAAAGCTATGTAGCCAATTATTGCAATTACCACGATTATTATTATAAGCCCTATTATTGTCTGTATAATAGCGCCAATAATAAACCAGCTCAACGGTAAGATCAGGCTGCCGATAAACCAGCCAAGACCTAAAAATAGAACTATTACAACGATAATTGCTATAACTAGTAGTGCTGATGTGAGCGAATCCCTGAGGCTCATTTTCTCCCTCCTGAACTTTAATTCTACTTACTCCAACGCCTATTTTAAGTTACGTTTTTTATTCTAAAAAATGTTTCCCACTAATCCATGTAGTTAGTTATTTTTCAGCGTAATTTCATCCTTGGTAATAAATTAAACTTTCGTTCTTGGCTTTAGCAAGATTTTTAAGTAACTCAGTATACTATTGCCTCTCATGTAACTTCAAGATATGTCCAAAATTTTGTCCAAAAGTAATTTAAGCGGTCGGCTTCAACGTAGTTAACGCAGGTATGCACGTGTCGCATGGATTTTATATCGTGTTCATTTCCCCGAATATTTTCATGAACTCGTATAAATTTGCGTTGTGAATTGACGCTCTGCAGAACTTAACGCTGTTACACTTTTTTTTAGCAAGTCTCCTCTTGACCGTCACGACAACAATGCAGTCGTGTGAGCTCGTACTGCTTTAATAAGGTCTCATGTATCTTCATTAAGCTAGAAACTGAGCCCAGTCACTTCTTGTTTTCAAATGTTTCGACCTCCACTATTAGTTTTATTGTTGCAAGCTGTTAGAATTTCAGGTTCTGCAACAAAGACAACGTCACGGAATTAAAACCCAAAGACTATTCTTAAATATAAGAACTGGGCAATCAAAAAATAAAGGATATTTCTAATGTACTCAATAGTTTTGGAGATGGTGAGATAATGATTGTCCTGCAACTAGTGTCCTTGCAAAGCCCTAATTTTACTATGGTCTTTGTCGCTGCACTCGTAGTAATTCTTCTCCTCATTGTAATTGCATTTGCATTGACGAGAAGGAAGAGAACGCCCATTAAGTCACTTACTAAGAGCGAAAAACTTTCTGAAAAAAAGAAAAGCTTAGGAGTTGCGACTTCCGGGGGAGCTTATCAGGGTGACGCATACGATGGGATAGCAGCAACGGGAAAATTGACTGAAAAGAGGGACACTGGGTTTAAAGTGAAGTCACCCAAAAACACTACAACAATAGTAAAAGGAAACATAAATGTCCCGACCGTGAATGCGAGTCAGAATCAAGCTGACAACGTTCACGATGAACTTTTTCATTTGTCTCCGAACATTGCCCTAACTTTGAATGAGACGATGATGGATGAAGACACTACGGCGGCTCTTATTTACGAAGTAAAGAAAAACCTCGATAGCGATGTACTATTGAGCCCCATACTTGCAAGTTGCATTGATATTGCACGATCTTTAGACAGAACAAATGACGCAATATGGATGGAGCGCGAGTTGTTTGGCGCGATCGAGTGGAGCACTTCAGCGATTGTAGACGCTACGGACGGTCTTATCTTCCCTGAATATCGACTTATTGATGGAAAAATGTATCTTAATTACAAAAAGGAAGGTGAATCTCATTCAACAATCGAAGAGTACGACGTGCCTATATTTGAGAGTAGACCAGTATATCTCTTAGAAAAGGCTGTTTTAGATGCTCAATCAAAAAATGCTGATTATGTAGTGTTTAATGTTCCGACTCCGTTACAGTGGTCGAGCGTGGCATCGCTTGGGGAATTTGTACCTGTAACTATCGATGTTAGGGATTACAAGCTCATTTTGAAAGAGGTAAAAAGGCGTATTTATGATTTTATAACACTCATCCAGTAGTCCACGCTCTATTTAAATGCGGCCTACCAGCTCACATGTGAACGAGTTTAAAAAGTTATTTGATAATAATAGCTTGTTGCTAACAGCTGCTTCAGTTTGAACTTTTTCCGTTACGTTAGTGTCGTATCTATCCGAAGCTAAAATGCTCCACAATAAAGGAGTGCTCTTATTTTACGTTCTCAGCGGACAATTTCAAAAGCTATTTATAACGTAGTTATAAAGAGATTACATCAGTTGAGGGCTCTAACATACCTCCTGACGGTAGAGGTGCCAGAGAGAGGTAGGGTGTAGTAAATGAACATAAGTGACGGAATCGGAAAAGCCACGGCGAAAAAAAGGCGAAAAGGATCTTTTATAGCCTTTTTATCAATGGTGCTTATATTATTGATGTTAATTCCGCCGCTTGAGGTTTACGGGATAAGTCAATCATCTTTGACGATTAATCCTGTCGTTCATAATGTCCACCCAATCGCGGGAGATAACAAATTTTCAGAAGTCGTCACAGACTCAATGGGCTTGTCTGGTAAGGCGGATACACGGTCACAAGTAGTAGTCCAAAAGACAGAAGACGGCAAAGTATCTGAAAAAGTTGTTTCGGTAAACCACGATGGATCGTTTTCAACAAGCGTTGATTTTACTGTCGGACCTGACTTCTTCTACAAGGTTAACTCAGGTAGAGTCAAGTTAAAAGTTGTGTCTACCTCCTCAGCTAACGAGGTAGACGTATCTTTAGCTGACAGTACCTCTTTTCATACAGCTAACACTAAAGAAATCCAGCTGAAGGCAAGCACGTCATTCGGACAACCGCGCACGTTTGTTGTCTACCATAATTCGTATTACTTCAACATCGGTTATTACATAGATGACAACGGAAACGCCGTACGAGGCTCTAAAGATGACGTGGCAGCGCAACTTTCAAAATTTAGCATGGTCTCACTCTACTATACCGAATCAGCTCAAAATATACGCTTGATAAAGGCACACAATCCCAACGTTAAGATCTTTGCATATTTCAATCCGGAGTTTTGCTATGTCTCAGAAGACCCGAATAGCGAATTTCAAAAAGTTGTTACCCATCACCCCGAGTGGTTCCTCAAAGATACAAAAGGCGCTGCCATTACGAGCTATAACGGCAGTGAGCAAGTAATGGATCTTACCCATCCAGGATGGAGAGGGGAGGCAGTGCGACTCTGTCGGGAAGCGCTTACGACAAAGGGTTTTGATGGCCTCTATCTTGACAATGGAGTAAACGATCCGGCATGGGGCTTCGACGTGTGGCAGAACGCAAATACAACATCAGTTGCCAATTGGCACGCAGCCCTCAACGCGTTTTATGATCAGGTGCGCGTCCCTGGGAATCTACAATTTTATAATGGGCAGTCTCCCTTAATGGACAGCTCCATGCAAGATTATTTGAACAGAAATGATGGTTGGATGGATGAAGGGTATATTTCGTATAAGGGCTGGATGAAAAGCGCAATAGAAATGCCACAATTTGCGAGTGCTCAAAAGAAGTTCTCCATTTTCTACGCGAATAATCCTGATGGAAGCGTTAGGGACTTTTATTACATGTCGGCACTTCTCTCCGATGGTTACTTCTTCTACGCTCCTACGTCAACTCAGTGGTTTAATGAGTATGGGTTTAACCTCGGTAAACCATCGGGAAAGGCCTACCAACTCAACAACTATCCTGGGATATGGGGAAGGGACTTCGCGCAGGCCAAGATAATAGTGAACCCAACGCCGAACAACATCACAATAAGTGCAGCAAGCTTTAATGGTAATTTTCGGACGTTAGACGGCAAGCCATTTTCATCAATTTCCATTGGCAAGTTTGATGGGGAAATAATTGTTCCAGAGTATGCGGTTACAGTGCAGCTAGCTTCTCAGTACCAAAAATACTTCCAATGGGAACTAACAAACTATGGAAACGTTGACACGTGGGTTGCCCCATATGCGACCCTCTACGCGCCGACGGCGGCATCACCTTACTATAGCAAGGGAGGCACAATTACGGGTTTTTACTACGTAGAAGGCGGTACGGTGCGTACTGCACCGCGATATGCAGGACTCGGGTGGATGCACTTAGCTCCAGGTATGACCGCAAATGTTTTTTCGCAAGCGTGTGTTCCATCAAATGCAAAATGGTCAGTTTACAACGTATATATGTATTATAACAAGGGTTTTCGCGGTTGGCTGTATCCAAAATGGGACCAAAATGCACAGTTGAGATAAAAAGGCGTCGTTCTCCTTTTTATCGTCTTTGCTCTCGTTTAAACTTTTAAACGTATCATTCGCATCAGGAAAGTTGCGCAGAGCTGCACTACAAATGATCGTAGAGTCGATACAGTAATTAACGGCCTCACATCTTTCAAAACAACGCGTTCGAGTGTAAGCTTTTACCTCGCTCCTAACCGCGGTCACCAAGATGTTGTTGAATAAAGGAAAATTACTTGGATAGAGCGCATCTACCAGCCCCTTGTTTGTAGAATTTCCTCTTTTGGAATTTGACTTACCGCAAGTCCTTTCATGGGTAATCCCAACCCCTTGGAGATTTCAGCAAGAGCCTTTGGATCGTCATAATTGTGCACCGCTTCGACAATCGCGTTCGCCATCACTGCCGGGCGCTCTGATTTAAAGACGCCAGAGCCGACAAATACTCCATCTGCTCCGAGCTTCATCATAAGAGCTGCATCAGCAGGAGTTGCAACTCCGCCTGCGGCAAAGTTTACGACAGGCACCCGCTGCAGTTCAGCTGTCTCTACGACAAGCGCGTGGGGAGCTTTAATTTCCTGTGCAATCATCATCAATTCTTGATTGGTTTTTCCCTTGAGCTCTCGTATTTTGCCCATAATGGCGCGCATGTGACGCACTGCTTCCGCTACGTCGCCGGTCCCTGCTTCGCCTTTTGTGCGAATCATAGCAGCGCCTTCATTGATCCTCCTTAATGCTTCACCGAGGTCACGTGCACCGCAGACAAAGGGTGTTGTGAACTCTAATTTGTCAATATGATACTGATCATCCGCGGGCGTGAGCACTTCTGATTCGTCAATCATATCAACGCCAAGTGCTTCTAATATTTCAGCTTCCACGAAATGCCCAATTCTTGCTTTTGCCATCACAGGTATTGATACGGCGTTGATGATCTCAGAAATAACTAACGGATCGGCCATTCGGGCGACCCCGCCTGCCTTGCGGATATCAGCAGGAACTGCATGAAGCGCCATAACGGCAACTGCTCCCGCTTGTTCAGCAATTACAGCCTGCTCCGGCGTCGTAACGTCCATTATGACGCCTCCCTTTTGCATCTTGGCAAACCCTCTTTTTAGAAGTTCTGTGCCGTGGCGTAAGTTTTCTAGGTCCACTATAATCACTCTTCATTCGATTAATGTACACTCCAAATGATAAACTTTATGTAGCCGTTTTTTCTTTGCTTGAGCACAAATTGCTCTAAAACCTTCCTATTTGAAACTGTTCTGTATAATCGGGTCTTATTGAATATGTTTTAAAATTTTTGTGACTTTTTTCATAAACTCAGCACTGTGCAACAGACGTGAGTTTTTCAACCAAGCCATGTAGTCGCAGTGTAGCCACTATACACATTGTTAGATCTAGCTATTTTACATGTCAAAGATCATATTCTTGTGTAATTACCGAGTTTAATGTACGTATAATTAATTAAAAAAAGCACTTAACTGCTTTTGATGTAGTCTGCCACCCAACGTAACTTTTTAATACTTCTTAAGCAAGTTGACTTTAAGAAAGAGGCTTTTTGCTGTCTTTTTATCCTTAAAATTTAATTTGTTGATGTGTAAGTAATGTCAGAGATTCAGTTGAGCTTAGGGGCTCAGGAGTATCTAGCAGGCGACTTTGAAAAGAAAGAATGCATGAAGTGCGGCAGTCAATTCTGGTCCAGAGGTTATGATGAGACCTGCGGCGACGCTCCGTGTGCGCCATATTCTTTCATAGGTTCGCCTGTACTTAAAAAGCGCAGCCTTGACGAGATGAGGGACTTCTACCTCTCATTCTTCGAGCGCCATGGACATGA
>CAZKZX010000075.1:0-7354 GCA_964557335.1 uncultured Methanomicrobia archaeon
GGTTTGCATTAGTTTAGATAAGGGGTGTACAACCATAAGTGTCCCTTCTCGCATGAAAAACACTTTACTGTAAATGGAGATTTAAGTAGGTAACGAACGAATAACCATCATATTGGGTAACAAATTGTTCTGCTCCGAGTCAGCGAAGCCACAACTAATTCTTAAATCAGAGATATCTGCTTCACTTTACTTTTACTGAATGCTCCCTAAGCCAATTAGAGATTTCATGTACGCTAAGAGTGCCCATCGCCACTGCCAATAGAAACTCAACAATCGCTGCACCCGGATCAATGCGGTAGTCGTTCAGTTCTAGAAACAGCTCACAGGCCAAAAATCCCGTCCGTTTTGATCCGTCGATAAACGCATTCGAACTGATAATGCATTCAAGCAGTGCTGCAGCCTTTGAAAAAATATCTGGGTAGGGCTCCCACCCGCCAATAATAATTTGCAGCTTTTCTATGCACCCTGAAAGGAGGTTCTCGTAGATTCCCGGATGAAGGCACCATTGCTGCTCTCCCTCTATCTCCTGCATCATCGTATGATGGACCTTCGCTACCTGTGCAAAGCTCAGATAGGTTATCATCTCTTACATCTCTGCCATTATCTCAAGGGTTTTTCTGTACCTTCTAATTGCGTCAGCGAGCATCTTATCAAATTCATCGTCGACGTTGCTGTCCTCTTCCATGTGAGATGCCCTTGCGCTCTGAGTAAACAAAAACTGTATTGATCACTATTGTCCTTCCCGAGTTCTTATGAATTTCCTATAAGCACGACTCTGGAAACCATGGTACTTAGAAACCCCTTCTGCAGCATGCTGGTCGATCGATTTCTCATTAAATGACACCAACTCTTCTGAGTACAATGCGTTCGGCGATTGACGGGCAATGACGTTCGCAGATCCCTTGTAAAGCCTCAAGTCTACCAAGCCGGTTACCCTCTCTTGAGTCTTATTAATAAAGGCGTTCAAGGCCTCCATAAGGGGCTCATCCATGAGTCCATAATACGTAAGCTCGGACCATGTACTATCGACGTGCTCCTTAAACTTCCGCTCTTGCCTGGTGAGCACGAGCGCTTCTAAATCCTTGTGAGCTACTGATATAACCGTCGCTGCCGGATGCTCATAAATTTCACGCGCTTTAAGTCCTAACACCCGGTCTTCCATCATATCGGTCCTGCCGACCCCGTGCTGTCCAGCAAATGTGTTAAGCGTGGAAATGAGCTCTACTCCACTTAGATGCTCTCCATCGAGAGTTAGTGGTATCCCTTCTCCAAATCCTATCGTAACGTATCCAGGCTCTCCTGAATCAGACGGATTGCTGGTCCATTTGTATACGTCCTCTGTTGGAGCGCAGCTGGGATCCTCAAGCACTCCTCCTTCGATAGAGCGTGACCAGAGGTTTTCATCGACGCTGTAAGAGCCGTCGCGGACGACCGGAAATGTGATCCCACGCTGCTCTGCATATGCAATTTCTTCTGACCGTGTGAGGTTCATCTCTCGCATCGGGGCGTGGATTTTTAGGTTCGAGGTTCTAAAAACAGCTTCAAACCTCAGCTGGTCATTTCCCTTCCCGGTACAACCGTGTGCTACAGCATCAGCTCTCTCCTTTGTTGCAATCTCTAGTACTTTCCGCGCTATGAGAGGTCGTGCGATGGCCTGACCTAATACATATCCCTCATAGTTGCCATTTGCCTTGATTAATGGAAACAAATAGTTGTTTACGAATTCTTCTCTAGCATCAAGAGTATAGTGACCATCGCTAAGCATATGGGCTCGGGATTCAGCCTCCTGCAAGTCTTTTGCTGGCTGCCCCACGTCCACCATCACAGTAATGACCTTATCATAACAGTATATATCGCGTAAAATGGGCACACATACCGAGGTATCAAGCCCACCTGAATACGAAAGCACAACTTTTTTCATTAACTCCACCATCGATAATGTCACTTAACCAACTAATATGTTAAAAAAGTTGGCATAGGTAAGTGATATCTCAATTTAAATTGCTGTATACAGAGTTTCTGTCTCACAACAATTGTACCCCAACGCTATCCACAAACCTCTGTCCGGGGTTGCCTTCTAAACAAGTCCATGATATTACACGCGCGAGTCAGTGCCGTTCAGAACGTATCAAAGCCGTACATTATTCAATAGTAAAACTATATCAAAACGAAATATAATAAATTGTAGCAGCATAAATGCTTTAGAAGCTCATCCGTCTCCTGTTCCGGGGGATAATAGTTAATCACCGTTAAAAACTAAAGAACTTGGCCCCGGTGGCCACAACTCACTTATGTAACTGTTAATTGGTTTAATTGTAAGCTTTGAAGCTCTTGGTTCATGATTGCCCTGTAACATTGCCGTAATTGCATCAGCTGATGCCCGCGCGCCTTGCACGCTTGTGATATAAGGAACACCGTAATCTACCGCTGTGCGTCGCAATATATAGCCATCGCGCCTTGACTGCTTCCACGTGGGGGTGTTTATGATGAGTTGAATTTCTCCCCTTCTGATGGCGTTGAGAAGCTCTTCATTGTCAGTTAGTTTAGGAACAGTGTTGACGTCCAATCCTCTGCCACTCAAATACCGTGCCGTTCCAGCCGTCGCCATGAGCGTCAAACCTGCTTTACTGAGCGACATTGCAATTTCAAATATTGCCGGTTTATCATCATCTCTCACTGATAGGAACACTGTGCCTGAAAGTGGGAGCTCATTGTCACTTGCAAGGGCTGCTTTGTAAAATGCCCTTCCAAAGTCATAGTCTATCCCCATCACCTCTCCTGTGCTCTTCATCTCAGGCCCAAGTATGGGATCTACCCCCGGAAGCTTATCAAATGGCAAGACTACTTCTTTTACTGCAACGTGTTTGATCGTAGGTTCTTTTGGATAGAGCTCCCGTAAGTTATAACCCATGATTACCTTGGCAGCGATTTTGGCTAGAGGGATGCCGGTAGCTTTTGAAACGTAGGGGATGGTTCTACTTGAACGCGGATTCGCTTCGAGTACGTAAACGACGCCATGCTTAACCGCAAGCTGGATATTTATCAACCCGATGACTTTGAGTGCACGAGCTATTTGAATGACATAAGTTTTTACAGTTTCGAGAGTCGCGTCATCGAGGGATTGTGCTGGTATCACAGCTGCAGAATCACCGGAGTGTACCCCCGCTTCCTCGATGTGCTCCATTATTGACGGCACTAAGACGTCTTCTCCGTCACTAACCGCGTCGACATCGATTTCCACTGCTTGCTGTAGAAACGCGTCGATCAAAACGGGATGTTCGTTTGATACCTTAACGGCCTCGACGATATATGTGTCAAGCTCTCCTTCATCATAGACTATTTCCATAGCGCGGCCGCCAAGCACGTAAGAAGGCCTCACGAGTAGCGGATAGCCAATATCCCGTGCTACCGCTCGGGCCTCATCTCGCGACGTAGCCGAGCCACTTCTCGGCTGCGGGATATTAAGTTCTCTTAAGAGCTTGGAGAACCTGTCCCTGTCCTCTGCAATATCCATCGATTCTGGAGAAGTGCCAAGTATTTTTGTCGGGAGGGCTCTGCGTTGTAACTCATTTTGTAGCGGGATTGCGAGGTTCACTGACGTTTGCCCCCCAAACTGAACGAGGACTCCATAGGGCCGTTCGCGCTCAATGACGTTCATAACGTCTTCAAGCGTCAATGGCTCAAAGAACAGCTTGTCCGAAGTATCGTAGTCAGTCGACACCGTTTCAGGATTATTGTTTATGATATGAGCCTCAACTCCTTCCTCTCTAAGGGATAGCACAGCGTGAACTGTACTGTAGTCAAATTCAATTCCCTGTCCTATCCTGATAGGCCCAGCACCAATGATCAGCACCTTCTGGCGGTCAGATGGCTCTATTTCATCCTTCGATTCATACGATGAGTAATAATACGGAGTTTTAGCTTCAAATTCAGCGGCGCACGTATCAACCATCTTGTATGTCACCGTTACCTTGCTTTGATCTCGATGTCGGAGGTCAGAAATTTGTTCGCGCACGAATCCTGTTAACTCGGCAATTCTTGTGTCGGTAAAACCCATGCGTTTTGCTTCTTTAAGATCGTCGGCTTCGACGTCGTCCAAACCGGCATTGAGATATTTGCCGTTTAGGTAGAACTCAAAGTCCACGATAGTTTTTATCTTTCGTATAAAAAACGGATCGATGTCAGAAAGCTGTGCTATTAATTCAATAGGATACCCTCTTCGCAACGCTTCGTAGATATAGAACAACCTCTTGTCAGTTGGAACTGTGATGAATTTAATCAGATCATCCTCAAACTTAATTTTCGTATCGATATCGAGGGAACGGATGGCCTTTTGCAGGGACTCTTCAAGCGTTCGTCCGATCGCCATTACCTCCCCGGTGCTTTTCATGGCCGTGCCCAGCGTGTTATCAGCACTCGTAAACTTGTCAAATGGCCAACGCGGTATTTTTACCACAGTGTAATCGACGGTCGGCTCGAATGACGCCGGCGTTTCGTTCGTGACCCGATTTGTTATTTCACTTAACTGCAGACCAATGGCGATTTTAGCGGCGACTCGAGCAATGGGATATCCCGTGGCCTTCGAGGCAAGCGCAGACGAACGTGACACGCGCGGATTTACCTCGATAACACGGTACTCACCATCCTTAAAGGCAAATTGTATGTTACAGCCCCCTTCGATTTTCAACGCTCGAATGATCTTAATCGCCGCGCTTCGCAACATCTGGTGATCGAGATCTGACAGCGTTTGCGAAGGGGTCACCACGATTGATTCGCCGGTATGGATTCCCATCGGGTCGACATTTTCCATGTTGCATACGGTTATACACGTATTGACACTGTCTCTCATGACCTCGTATTCAAACTCCTTCCAGCCAAGCACGCTCTCTTCCACCAAGACTTGCCCTATCCGCGATTTTTTTATGCCGCCTTCGATGATAGATTTTAAATCAGCTTCAGTCCGCGCTATGCCGCTGCCGCTTCCTCCCAAGGTGTAAGCTGACCGTACTATCACGGGGAGTCCAAGTTCGTCTACTAGCCATTTATAGTCATTTGAGTCAGTTACGGCGAAACTTTTGGGAACCCGTTCGCCAATTCTCTCCATTGTTTGTCGGAATTTGTCCCTATCCTCCGCCATATAAATTGTATCAAGGGGAGTCCCAAGCAATTCAACACCGTAGTCTTCCAGAACGCCCATTTCCGCAAGCTCAGCCGTTACGTTTAATCCTATCTGGCCGCCCAGCCCAGCAATAATACCATCCGGCCGTTCTTTGTTGATAATTTCAGCAATAATGTCTGCCTTTAACGGTTCTATATAGACTGAATCTGCCATCGTCGGATCAGTCATAATTGTCGCAGGGTTTGAGTTTACGAGGGCTACTTTAATGCCCTCCTCTCTAAGAGATGTGCAGGCCTGACTGCCGCTAAAGTCGAATTCTGCGGCCTGTCCGATGATGATAGGCCCAGAGCCGATCAATAAGACCTTTTCAATGTCACATCTTCGCGGCATAACTGTGTATCATGCAAGCAGTAACTCTCTCATCGTTGCTTTTTTTAATCGTTTACATCCCCCTGTGCGCAATTTCGATGATGTGATCGAAAAACTCCCTTTCGAGATCGCGAGGTCCAGGAGACGCTTCGGGATGATATTGAACGCTCATAATGTTAAGGTACTCGTTTTCTATCGCTTCTACTGTATTGTCGTTAGCGTTTAATTGCGTGACCTTGATCTCATTCCCGGCATCATACCGAACTGCATATCCATGATTTTGTGCAGTAATATGGACTACGTTTGTCCTGAGGTCCTTTACTGGCTGGTTCGCTCCGCGATGTCCAAACTTTAGCTTGTACGTTTCCCCCCCAAGAGCAAGCGCGATGAGCTGGTGACCGAGGCAGATCCCAAAGATTGGAAGCTGACCCGCAAGTTCTTGTGTGACCCGTATCCCATTTTTCGCCATGGCAGGGTCACCAGGACCGTTTGAGAGCAATATGGCGTCCGGCTCGTATTCCATAATTTTTCGAGCCGGCGTATCCGCAGGAACTACGATAAGATCGACTTCTCTGCGCCGTAAGTTCCACAACATGTTGTTTTTAACCCCAAAATCCATGAGGACCAGTCTCTCATTCCTTCCAGGTATGCGATAAGGCTCGGAACAGGTCACTTCACTTACGAGATCAAGACTTGCGATGTCGGGCGAACTGCGTGCTAAGCTAACGGCCTTTGCAACACGGGAATTAGTGCCAGATGTCCCATTGATCAGACAAGCTCGCATAGCCCCCTGATCACGTATCATAATCGTAAGCATTCTAGTGTCGATATCCCATATACCGGGTATCCCCTCATTTTTCAGGAATTCATCAAGGCTATGCCCTTTCGTGGGGTGATCACACAACTGTCTGACTATGAAGCCCTCTGCTTTGACGCCCCCAGACTGGCACTCGTGGTAATCTACCCCATAGTTTCCAACAAGTGGATACGTGAAAAGCAGTATCTGACCGTTATATGATGGATCAGTCAATGCTTCAACATAGCCGGTATACGGCGTCGCAAATACAAGTTCGCCTGTGGTTGATTTCTTCGCCCCGAAACCTTTACCGATTACAGCCGTTCCATTTTCAAATCCAAGAATTGCCGTCATAGTAGCGCATATCCATTACCGGGTATGGTTATACCGTAACTAACGTCGGTGCGTTTTTTATAACCTACTATGCTAGTTACATGTAAGGTAAAATAACTTGCTGTGTGAGCACGTACAACACCCGCGTATCGAGTGCGTATTTGAAGCGTGCTCTGATAATGACCGAGATGAAAAGCAACATATTGCATAATCATGGTTGATGTTATGCTATACGCCGCTCCCTGACAACATATCCATAATTACCTTGATATATCCATACTACTTACCTCTTTGAATGATCATTTTGCACCGCGTGACACTATGACATCAACGAAAATCGCACTAAAGCTTGCTTACATCGGAACTAACTACTCGGGCTTTCAAGCTCAACGCGGATGTCTGACCATACAAGGGACGCTAATTCAAGCACTACAGAAGATAGGGATAATAGGAAATGGACGGAGAATTCGTTTTTCAGCGTCAGGTCGGACTGATAAAGGCGTCCACGCGCTTGGCGCAGTAGTAGCATTTGAAACGAATGCTCCAACGCTAGCGACTCCGAGAATCATAAACGCTCAGCTTCCCACTGACATATGGACTTGGGCGAGCGCTTACGTTCCTTTATCCTTTGACGCGAGACGTGCTGCTGCGAGACGGACTTATCAATATATGTTGTACGACGGGGGGTATGATGTGGACGCGATGAGAGGTGCGTCTGAGTTGCTCCACGGGATTCA
>CAZKZX010000076.1:0-7335 GCA_964557335.1 uncultured Methanomicrobia archaeon
TGGCCTGTTCCTCAGTTGAGTGTTCTCTCTCAGTTTTCATTCTGCCTTTCTTTTTCAAGCCCTCAGGGTCCAGCTTGTTCATTAGAAGTCCATAGGTAAGACTGAGATTTTTGATTTCGACCTGAATATGTCCGTATGTTTTTTCACTCATACTTCTCACCTCCCAACCTTACCGTGCAAAGCCTTGCAAAGCATCTCCAGACAATACAACACCTGACATTACCCCGCACTGTAATGCAATGCCTAGACCTTCACCTTCAACTGGTGCTTTCCCAACTTCACTTGAAGCAGAGAGAACGTTTGTTCTGCAACATCAAGCAAATCATCAGTAATCACAAATTCGTCAGTGCCAAGCAAAGCAATCAGTTGTTGAAACAGCAATTTAGGAGTCCGACTGCTCATTGAGTTTTGATCAATTCCCTCGGTAATTCCAGCGTGTACTGTCAAGCCTTTCAAGAAAATTTTCTCTCCGCTTGGAGATGTGGCCACTCTTGAGTCGAACAAGCTAATCTTATCGAGTGCAACCATTGTTATGCGACTGATCTCATCTCGTGGAAGCTTGAATGCTTCCAACTTCTGGATAATTCGCACTTTGTCATACGTACTCAATTTTAGACCGTGATGATTATTGAGTTTTACAGCATCAATGAACATCTCCTTTTTGTCAGCGTATTTCTTGATTACGGCTTGAATGAGAGTTTCTTTGCGAATTTGGTTGGCCTTGACGCGGTGAACTCCATCTACAATGTAGAGTTGATTCTTGAATTCACCGACGTTAATAGCTGGAAACACAGCACCAGTCTTCATTTGTTCCGCATAAATCCAAGATGTCTGCCAGTTTGGAGCCATGCGTGGGTAGATGTCTTTGTCAAACTTCAAATCCTTAATCTTCACCATTTTCTCTTTCAACAGGCTAGGCCTCCTTGGGGAAAGATTGCTTGTATTTCTCATGAATCAGAATGCGCACAACTTCTGTGTTGTTTTCGAGCCCATAGTACCGTTTGATAACATCGAATTTCTTTGCAAGTTCGCCTTCGAGATCGATCCGAATTTTGACACAATCACTAGGTGTCATTTTAAATCACGTTGGTTGCTTAATTGTGCTTTTAAGTATTTATAATTTTGCGTCTATGATGGAATACGATTCTAGACGATTCTTATAGAACGACAATCAAGGAAATCTTAAATATCTAATCCAACATCATTTAAAGTGACGTAAAATGACGGAAAAAGAAGAAGTCCGCATCGGCATTGACCTTAACAAAGAAGCAACTAAGAAATTCTACATGGTCAAACAAAAACTAGGTATCGAGAGCAATGCTGATGTCATTCGTTGGCTCATCAATTGGTACTATGAGCAAATTAAACCTACTACTGAATAGAGCAAATAGAACTTTCTTTCACAAGTCAAATATGCTGTTGCACACATAGTTATCCTTCGGTTTCAGGGAGAAGGGGAGGTGAAGTGATGATTAGAAAAGATTTGATTGTCGTAGCTTTGGCTACTTTCTGTTTAACGGCAACAGTCTTCATGGTTATTCCGACAAGATCAGAATATGATCCTTGGGCAGACTTGAAAGAAGACGGAACAATAGACATTTACGATGCAATCATGCTTGCAAACGTTTTTGGAACTTCGGGAAACTCAACGAAAAACGTCAATGTACTGAGCATTTATAATGACAGTTGGTTCGGAATGAGTCCAGCAAAAACAGTAACTATCCTCAAGAACCTGAATGTTACATTCGGCATGTTCCTCGATATTCCTTGCGGAATTATCAGCGTTGATGGATATGATGAAATCTATTGTACCATGAGTATACGATTAGGATCGCCCCCTACTCCAGTTCGAGGGGGCTATGCAACGACAGGTCTGATAGACGATCTGGAAGTAACTATTCCGAAAGAAATGGGTCAAGATGGATTCGGTCCATTGTTCTTCGAGAATGGCACGGTGACGATGTGTGCAAAGTTTCCAGTCTGTACTCCACGCATAAACATAACAATGTCTCTCGCAACTGATCCACTGCATGGAGCTAACGCGATGCTGTCTATGAGTCTTTACCTAAAAAATGACTAGCCTACCTTTGCGGAGGTCCGTAATAACCATTCCGCTTTCCCTTCGGGATCACAAGGCCAATGCAGCTTAAGCCTGCCAACGCCCCGCCACCATACATCAATATCATCTTCACAGTAGGATCGTTCAAGAGATCCCTAATTGGGTTGCCACCTTGATCGCCACCGCCGCCAAGTGTCAACGTAATTGTGACCACATCGTTGTCTGCAAAACTTCTCTCTGTGTAGCAGTTGTCATCAACATAAAACTTGTATGTGCCACCCGAAGTCAAAGTCATGTACGAACCATCCGAAGGATAAGAACCGTTGCTAGCTGTAAGTCCACGCTGAATTTCCGTTCCACTTTTGCTGACGACAACGGTTTTGCCACTTGCACCTGAACCATCACTGTTTTTGACAACGACCTGAACTTTCGGAGGATTCGGTGAGCCACCCGCAGGACCGCCACTTGTACCAATGTTAATGTAGTCAACAAGCACCTTCCCGCCAGAACCAGTCGGAGTGCTAACCTGCAAAGTCTGACCTGCACCTGGAGTGAACCCAGTCAACATCGGAGTATCCGCAATGATGAGTGTGCTTCCCTCCCAAACACTGTACTTGCCCGTGCTGTAGACTCCGTTCATCGTCAACACGTAATCTGTGCCGATTGCGTGAGTTTTACTTTGAGAACCCAAACTGCCACTTGCTGAATTGTAATATTCCACAGCGTTATCCTTGATCTGAATAGCCATCGCCTTTGCGCTTGGAATAAGCCAAAACACAATTAACGCGACACCTGGAGTTCCAGCAGTTGAAATCTTAAACTTCATTTCAGCTCCAACAGTTTCACCCGTTGTTATGGCACGTTGCATGACAACCCTGACAGTTGTGGGTGCAAAAACAGCGCAGTTACCATCTGAAGTGGCTAGGACAGCACCAGTTGATGTAGCCCAACCACTGATAGAAGTGAAGTCATCGCGGAAATAGCTGCCTCCAATATCAAGACCCACAGCAGAAAGTATTGATGCTCCATAAATTCCAGTAACGACCATGAGTAAGCCTATGACGATTCCACCGATAAATGCGGGACGCACTATTGTTCACCTAAAAGAAAAATAGATTAGTGGCTATGTCTATGAAAGCCTAAGAGTTTCGGAGCTTTCGGATAAACAAAGAGAACAGAACCGATTGCCGTTACTCCGACTCCACCGTACAGCATGAATCCCTTGCCCAATTAAGAACCTAAGAAGCCTCGTATGGCATTAAAAATTTGAGTTATAATGTCGGGAGGAGGATTCGGATTTGTGGGTATTGGTCCATGACCAAGATATAGGCTTGTATGCCAATTCTCGCCACCAATAGCATCAGTGTTAGGGAATCCAAGCAACCCTTCATCTATCGTGTTGTTGGTGACTCCGTTCCATGTAGCCTCAAACTTGTAGATTCCCACGCCAAAACTTGTATCCACCCCCACCGTACTGCCATCAGCTTGTGTAGTGACTGTCTTCACGAAATCCCATGAAGCCCCATTCTGCTTGTAAGCGTTGGCTTGAACGTTCCCTTGAGTCTGCCAACCTGTACCATTATAGATGAAAGTGGTCAGAACCAGATAGTCAGTGCCTCCTTGCGTTCCTCTGTAATGAGCAACATGAGAACCGCTACTTGAGACTTGAAGATTTGTATTGCCATTAGTCGATGAATCCCAACCGAGAAACGAGTGTGCAGAACCATCTTGACTAGCAGCCGAAATAGTGTGACTCGTACCTAAATTATACGTGAAGGAACATGGGGTTTGCTTAGAAATTCCCTCAGAAACCACTGTGACCGAAACAGACGAGCCTTCACTATCACAGAACGCGGAAACATCCACAGTGTATGTTGTCGGAGCAGACTGTTCATAATGCGCTACATGGGAACCTTCAGAACTTACGACCAGAATAACACTATGGCTCATCTGCGAATCCCAACCGAGAAACGGATGAATGTCATTTGAACCGATCACAACGATTTGATGTGAAGTGCCAATCGCAAAATCATAAGTGCAAGGCGTATTTTTCTGGTTTGTTCCATCTGCTTGAACCTGAGCAGTAACAGCCTTAGCTTCAGTGTTGCAGTAAGCATCAATACTCACTCTGTAGACTGGGCTTTGAACGCCCTGAACATCATAGAAATAGTCAACATCAAAACTAGAGTTTGCTTCTCCAGACAAGCCAACGTAAACCATGTAGCTAGGTCTAACAGATGGTACATACATCACTCCAGAAACAAGCTCGTTTGTGCCTTCATAGACTATGTATTGTCCAGCATCATTCATTGTCACGCGGTAAATGTAGAAGGTGTTGGCAACATGGATTTTGCTGATTTGTTTTGTATCCCCAATTTGGGAGGAATACACTTGAATCGCATTATTACTGATTAGAAGAGCGCAAAGCCTGTCAGAATGAAGAACTAGAACTCGACAAGCCATAGCGGTATTTGAAGATAGTGAGAACCTGATTTCAAACGTTGCCGGAAGATTAGCTCTGGTCATCACGTACTTTATGCTTGACTCGGCTCCAGAAACGTAGGACAACCGCATTATTTCTGTCGGCACAATTTGAGCAGTATCAATATGAGTCCAACTGTCAAGACTCACAAAGTCTTCTTTCAAATTGTAAGTCACAGTTGGCGGGAAAGTCAACCCAAAGAAGCCTAATCCTGATATGCCGAAGTACCCGAGAAAAATCATGCCAATGCCCATGAACACGATGATGATATAGCGTGACTCCAACTAGCGATGTCGCCTCCCCTTGCCCCGCGTGTGAAGTAGGCCAGTGCGAGTGACTACTAAGGCTATGATGAGGATTGATGCTCCAATACCAAATGCGACTTCCAGAATAAACATATTATCTTGTTTTTGAACGCCATAGTAAGCAGTGTAGGTGTCTCCCGAAGTCACTGTCAACGTTGTGCTTGTGCTTCCCGTACTCCAAGACCTGAAAGCGTCACCGTTAGGATCAGTGCTTGGGACTGTGCATGTAAACGATCCACCAGAGACAACTGAGACAGTGAATGGTTCAGTAGACCAATGCGCTCCACCTGTTCCAGTGACTTGAAGCGTTGTTAGAGAGACACCTTCAGAATCGCAATAAGCCTTCACAGTGACTTCATAGCCTTGCTGGCTTGTCGGAACCAGAATAGCGAACATGCACTTTTCGCCTTGATGACTACCTCCTTGACCGCTAATATCAGTTCCCCACCATCCAATCCCAATTTCTCCATTGCTTGTCTTGCACAAAACAGGATAACACACCGCACGACCACTGCCATCATCAGCAACTTGAAGAGACTGACCCCACGACCCGCCATTATCATCGCTTACTGCAACAACTAAAGGTCTGCGAACACCCAATGTTCCTGTGTTGTCATAAGCAATCATCAACCTAGAAGATGAAACCTTCACCAAAGTAGGAGGCTGATCAGAATTTGGAACCCCATGATATTCCACTGCACCCCAACTTCCTCCATGATCATAACTGTGAGCAAAGCCCGCCTGTCCAATCCGCGTTCTCATAGTCATCAAAACATGACCCCCACCAAGGTCAGCAACACTTGGTTCATCCAACTCCATAGAACCACCAACAGGATTGCTAATATGCCAGTTGCCAGGAACAGTTGGGTCAACTCCGTTCAAGCATGTCCAAGTGAAAACTCCAAAGTTTGTTCCACTATAACGGTCCCTGCCAAACGCGCTTGAAAATATCAAAAAACTATCAGAAGTAACGCATCCACCATACACAGTAGTATAGCCATACCCAGATTGGCCTGATAATGTTCCCGTTGTTGTCCAATGTCTCCCATAATCATCACTGTAAACAAGAGTTGGAATGCAGGAAACAAGTGCTTGCTGGTCATTGTTGACTAGACCAATCAACCTATGCGGATGAGTTGGGTCAGGCAACATTGGAAACTGAAACGACCCCGCCGCGCCACTTGGCAATCCGGTCATGGAAAAATGATTCCATGTTCTTCCTCCATCTGTCGATTCGCCTCCTCCATAAGAACTCCAGCCAGGCGCGAAGTTCAATATGACTTTTCCATCAATGTATGCTAGACATGGACCACTGCAAGGGCCATTAGCAAACGTTTGAACATTCGCTACTGTGTAAGGAGGACTAACAGCGTAAACCATGAAAATAGGCAACATGGAAAGAAAAAGCAAAGCTAATGCCAGTTTCAAGTGGATCTTCATTTGTTGTCAAAGGAAAAATCGTGGAAGGGAGGGGAAAGGGCAAGGGAAACAGGAGAAGGGAAACTCCAAGAGGAATGAAATGCTTGCCCTACCCAAAAGAAAAATGATTCCAAGTCAAAATTGAGGAAGGCCAGTCTTGATCATTGAAACCACATTGAATTTGTTGCCAGGATCAAAAAGTTCAGAACCAATCTTTCCAATCCAAGTACCTGTCGCATTCACAAAGTCATGAGCCATTAGTCCATAAGGATTTATGTCTACGATGTTGGCGTTATTCTTATAGAGCCACACGTAAAAGAAGTCACCGTGAGTATTCTCGTAAGCCAAGTAGTAAGCTCCGTCTGGTATTCCCCATGAATGATAGGTTTGATAACCCAATGTTGCTTGAGTCAAATTTACTATCCGAAAAGTCGTCAAAGTCACAGTTGCCACTTGAGGCACATAAACTTGGTAGACAACAACACCACCTACTGCTACACAGCAGATTAGAGCCAAAATAGCGATTGAGTTCATGTTATAGCCTAGAGGAAAAATCACAGTTGAAAACTCAAAATAATGTTGCTTATCACTGCGATGCACACGAAAAATGCGACGGCAACAACGATCCAAGGCAACTTCTTGAAATATCTTATGAAAAAGAATCCTACCATGCCCACGACAATTGCTCCAGCAACCCATTCAGGAATCGGAAAACCAGTCAACGCCGAAACAACTTGCACAATCAAGGTGACAAGCATTTTGCCTATGCTACCAATCGCAAGAAACAGTTGCTTCAAACTGTCAGTCCAAGGACTACTTTGAAACGAACTTGACAAGTCTATGCCTGTAACGAGAAACAAGCCTATTGGCACTTGATTAGTGCTGTCAGTGATGAATGTTCCAGTGAAATTAGCAGTTTGACCGATCACAACGGAAGTGAGAGGGTTAGAAGTCACAACTCTAGGAGTCACGCATGTAATGTTGACTGGCAACAATCCGAAACTCCAACTTGCATTCGTAACCGTGAAATTCCAGATATTATAAACTGTGTCATACTGAACTTCATCAAG
>CAZKZX010000077.1:0-7317 GCA_964557335.1 uncultured Methanomicrobia archaeon
ACCGCGCTCGTGGCCAACTCGTGGTCGAGGTCGGCCTCCGGCAGGCTCTCCAGCATCGCCGGAGGTTCGCGCATGTTACTGATAGCCGACCGTTCCATGTTGTCGAGAACAACGCCGGCTTGCTCGAACATCATGTCGTCCTCGATCAGCCCGTCGTACCTCTGAGGCTGAACCATGTTGTCGAAGTCAATGCTCGGCTTCCCCGCCTCGGTGATCGTGGCTCCGAACTCCAGGTCGGGATTCAGACCCTTGAGCGCGGCGATCTCCGAGTCCGTCGGAGGGTGGCCGTTCACCGACACGAGCCTCGCACCTTGGTAGCCCCTCTCGTTGAGGATGAACTCGGACTCGTGCGCGTACGACCCCCTGAACGCCGGGTGGGCCTGCTGGTGGGTGAAGATGTTCTCGACCGGGACCTCGAACTCGAGAACCGGGCTGCCGGCGGCGAAGTGCTTCGCCTCATCCATGCGAGGCGTCATGCTGTCCCACGCCCTCAGTTCGAGGTTCTGCAGGGACACGGGCTTGCCCCGGTAGATGCGCAACTTGCCAGAGTACAGCGGCACGGACGTGAAGCCGTTCTCGTACAGCCACCACTGCGCGAAATCCTGGACCTCCTTGGCGACACCAGGATTGGCCTCCACGAAATCGACCAACCTCTGCTTCCAGGTCCCGTCCTCATTGACCCACCGGCTGATGAACTCGTGGATGTTTTGCGGACCGCCAGGCACCATGCCAACGAAAGCCTGCTTGGGAACCTGGAGGTCAAACTTCGCGGCAAGCCAGTCCCGCCGCGCCTTGAGCGCGTCGGCGACCTGGCTGGCCATCGCCTTCTCGAATCCGGCGCTCTTGACCGCCTTGTCGATCCAGTCGTCCGACATGCGCATGACGAGTGTGATCGCCTGCTCCCTCATGTCCGCGTTAGATACTGTCCCGTATGCCGCCGCGGCCATCGGATTCACAGCCGGATCGAGCATCGTCTCCAGTTCAGTAACCTCCGGCCCGAATGGCTTCGGTTTGCCCTGAGCGCGGTAGAACATCGTGCCGCCCTGGTCCACACGCCACGGATCGCCGTGGACATCCCACAAGATGTTGTCGCAGGTTGCTCCGAGAACGTCGTGGTTCCCGAGGTACGCGTCAGCCACGAAACCGTTGCGTAACTTCGGATCGTTGACGATGGATGGAAACCACTGTCCCTTGACCTCGGCCGCCGAACTCGCCCACGCGCCACCGACCTTGACCTTGTACGTCTCGGGCGCCAGGATGCCGAGGCGCTGATAGATTTTGTTGGCCAGGGCCTCGGTCGCCGAGCGGTTGATATCCTCCGCGACCTTCACAACGTACCGCTCTCCTGAACTGACGTGGCGATACCACATCGCGCCCTGCGTCCCGCCGGCCGGCCCCTCCAGCGCCCAAACATTCGCGTCCGTCAGGTCGGTGTGGCCGACGTTGATCTCCGGCTCCAGGCCGCCAAGTCCGCCAAGGACACCCCCACCAGGCTTCCACTGTAGCGCCTTATCCTCCACGATCTCTTGGTCGAATACCTCGCCGAAGATCTCTTGCAGGCGGCGGCGCTCGGGCGACATGGGCGAGGACGCGATGAGGTACTCACGGACCTTCGCCTGCTCGGGCGTGAGTTTGGCCCCCGACAACTCCGTCAGGGCGCCGGAGAGAACCTGCCGCTGCATGTCGACGATCTTCCCAGGCTCGACCCCTTCCAGGTTGGCCTTCATGCGGAACATGTTCGCCATGTCCGTGTCGCCGTTCAGCATGTCCATCCCGGCACGTTCCATGCCGCGAATGTTGTTGAACGCCCGGCGGTTCTGAGTATGGAAGTCGATCCACGCCGCCTGCTTCTGCGTGTCAGTCAGGCCTCGGATGGACTTTCGGAACTCCAGGACATCGTCCATGTAGGCGCGCCGCATCTTGCGCACCGTGTCCCGCCACATTCGCACGAGGTCCTTCATCGGCGAATCCTGGGCAAAGAGGGCGCCGATCATGGCGTCATCCATCTTCCCGTGCAGGCCGTCGGTCATGTCCGTGAGCTTGACGTATTCCGCGTCCAGTTTCTCGTTGATCGAGACCTGTGCCACAATCAGGTCGTCATAGGACTTGTGCGGGGTGTTCTCCCACCAGGTCTCCCATAGTTCGTTGCGCAATTTGTAGAAGGCCCGGTTGGCGTCCTGGAGATCGTCGTAGGACTTGAGCCACGCCTGCGAGATATCCGTCCCCCTGGCGGCGAAGCCCTTGACCATCCCATCCCGTAGCGCGCGCTCGTACTTCCAGTGCCGAGTCAAGACCTCGTTACTCTCTGCGAGCAGACGCCGCACCATGCGCGACCGCATGACCGGATCGTCGATCTTGTAGATCGCCTCCCAGGCATCGTCTAGGCGCTCCATGTGCGCGTAGTGGCGGCGCGTCGTCCGATCCGTCAACTCACCCCATACCTGGACTAAGCCCGCTTGGCCCTGCGTCTCAATTCTGGCAACCGCCTCGGCGGCGATGTCCTCCATGTGGGAGGTCACCAAGTCGTCGATGTGCTGTTGGGCCACCGACCGAAGGAAGACGAAGCCTTCCTCCACGTCCGCCGGAGTGGCGTTCGGGCCGAGTTTCTTGAGCACGCCGCGGACCGCCTCGAGCGTCTCCTCCGGGATCATCTGCAAGACCCGCTCAGGCGGCAGCCCCATCGCGTCAGCCGTCCGCTTGAGTACCGTCTCGAGGTTGACCCGGATGTTCTTGGAAGTCAGGAGTTCGAGGAGATCCTCCGGCTTGCGCGCCGCTCGAGCCGCCTGCGTAACCAGGTCGGCGTAGCCTTCCGCAAAGTCATCCAGGCTCGCCGCCAGTGTCGGGTTGAAGTCGTCGAGCTGCGTCATAGTCCGAGGCCAAATCCAACTCCACGCCCGCACCATGCCAACCGCAAAGGCACGCTCCGACGACAGCCGCTCCATCGCTGCGGCCACTCGACGAAAGTCCCTAAAGTTCCTGACCCCCTCCATCACCTTGCCCGTGATCCCCTTGGGCGTACCCCACACGGTCTTGCGAATCAACTCGCGGCCTGCCGCGACGCCGAACTCCTCGGCACGGAGCGCCCCCTTGGCTAGATCAGCGAGAACCTCCGAGCCCTGGATGCCGAAGCCCTCGTGCATGCGGGCCACGTCGACGCCGAAACTCTCCATCACGTCCTCGATCGTGGCGATACGGTGCCCGATGAACGGGACTAGGTTGGCGAGCCGGCGGGGAACAAGGAACGATCCAACTCCCCGAGCCATCATCGTCACTTCGTTGTTGAAGAAGTTGCGGATCGGATACAGGGGGTTCAGACCCAGGAGGATGAGCGACTCTACCGCCTTCACGGGCATGACGGCCTTCTCCAGCCAACGTGCCCCGCGTAGACCGAAGTCCTGCACGCCGACCTTCACGATCTGTTCAGCCATGTTCTTGATGACGCTTGCCCGGAACAACTCGGGCGTGTACGGCACAATCTTGCCAACGGTGCTCCTAAACAGGAGGCCGAGTTGGGTGATCGTCTCCGGCGTAATCTGCCCCTTCGCCACCATAGCGAACAGCTCGGTTAGGACAGGGTCGCCCTCGACCGGGACCAGCGAGGCTTTGACCAGGCGATCAAACAGTCCCTTGGCCTCGGCCCCGCCCTTCTGCCCAACCTCCACGATCTCCACGATATCGGATTGGATCGCCCGGCCGATGGCGTTGGCCAGTGAGCGCTCTTTCGCTGTCTGCGTCCACATCGTCAGCGCGTCCGTCAGGTGGGCGTCCATCTGCTTGAGAACCCTCTGTACGTGGCGGCCGATCGGCGAGACAAGCATGTGCCCGAACCGGCCTCCAAAGGCACCCGAGGCCCCGCGCTTGAGCATGTCCACAATCTTCTCGACATCGCCGCCGGCGTCCTTCATGATGAGCTGAACGCTGTGGTAGACGGAGTTGAGGAACTCATCCGTGCGAGCCGAGGCGGATAGAGCGAACGGATTCAGACGGGATCGCAAGGGCGCGAACCTACGATCCCCAATCGTGAAACTCCCGTAGTTCGGATTGAACGGATCTCCTCCGGTGATCGCCAGCAGGACCCGTTCTGTGCGAGACATCGCCTTCATATCGTCGAGCTTGGCCAGCATCGGCTGAACCTGCTCGATCGTCCTGGCGATATCCTCGGGTGAGGCGCCCATCTTGACCAGCGACTCCACCTGGTCGGCTACCCTGGTGAAGTCGTCGATGCCAAGCGTCCTGGCGGTGCGGATGAAGTCGTTGGCTGCGTCCGCGGCCCGTCCCGCCCGCACCGCATCGCTAACGTCGTCCGCCACCCCGACAACCCTCGCGGCCGCCTGGGCCGCGTGAGTCACGTCCTGCGCGGCGTTCAGCAACTCGGGGGCTACACGCGCCGTCAGGACCGTGGCCCTCATGCCATGTATCCAGTCCTTCACCTTTAGATAGGGAACCAAGTTGAGCGGGTCAAGCGCCATCTGTCCGGCCAGATCGCTCATCTGCGCCTGAAAGGCGAGGCCTCCTAGGTCGTTCAGGTAGTCCTGGTGGACCTCCTCCCACGGCTCGCCAGCCATGACCCGCTTCCGCATTTCAATCAGCGCCGGCAGGCCACCCGTCGTCGTGGCTTGCCCGGTCATGACGTTCGTCAGCCACACGTCCTCGTAACGTGCAACGTCCGCAACCCACGCATCCCACGCCTCCTCGGGAACGTCCAGGTTGGGTGGAGGAGGAATCTTCGCCCGTTCGACCGCCCACTCCATCTCCTCCAGAGTCTTCCCCGCCGCCACACCTGCAGCGACGCGTTCCTGATACGACTCGGCGTACTCCTGGGGAACACCCATCCGCTCATACCACTGGAAGAACTCCGGGGTGGCAATCTCCTGCATCACCCGAGCGTGCTCGCTCCAGTCTGCCTCGCGACCGAAAAGCGCCGGGATGTTGGCCAGGTACTCCTTCATCAGCGCGGGCATGTTGACCGCGACACGCGCCAACATCCCAACGTCCTCGCGAAAGAACGCGGAAACGTCGAGGGCCTGATACGCGGCGGAGCTAACCTCCCAGGCAGCGGCGATCTTGCGCTTCTTTGGATCGGCGCTCTGGCTGTACTCATCCATCTTCCCGAAGGCCATTCCCTTGAACGCGTCCGCCGACCGCAAGTCCGGGTCAAACGCCGCCTGGTAGGCGTACCCGAGTCTCCGCAGGGTGGCAAGCGCCGGCTCTTGAAGCCACTTGAAGATCGGCCCGATCACAGGCGTCTCGGCTACGCCCTCGAAGAACGTGCCGATATCTTGGACGAGCGGGGCGCCACTGACGGTCTCCGTGACGCCCTGCACCATCGGGCTCATCTTGTCCCAATTCGCCATGTGGGTCGGAGCGCTGCCGAACTGGCCGGCGATCCGGTCGGGAACGCGGTAGGTCGGCTTGTTGACCAGCCAGGCTTTCCTATAGTCCCCACCGGGAATCATGTAGTAGGGGCTGGTTTCGGTTGGCGGCTCGTTGAGGACGACCTTCCTGACCTTGGGCTGGACGTATCCCTGCTCCGCCAGCGACTTCAACCTGGGCTTCTGTGGCAGGGTCATCAGATTCTCCACAGCATGAGGTTCAGTCCCGGAATCCCCGCGAACGCTGGACTCGGCTCCGGCGCCCATCCCCCACCGCCGCCACCGCCTCCGCCACCACCACCGCCATCACCGCCATCACCAAGGTCTACAACGCGACCATTGACAATGAAATTGCCCGTTTTCGTGTCCAGAGTTCCACGCATGCCGAGGTACGTCCAAGGGATGTAGTAGCCACGGCCTCCAGACACACTCGGACTCAGGGCGCCTAGTCCAAGATTCGCAAGGGTGAGCTGTCCTGGGACGTGTGGCTTGTAGGCGGTCCCCCCGCTTGGTCCGGTCAAGGCACGTCCGTACTGATCGACGTACACACTCTGCTTCGTGACGTTTTTCTTGAGCTGTTTAGCAATCTGGTTCTGGTAGACGGCCAGCGATGTCCCGGCCGGAAGCCGAGGCCCCTTCACGCCAACGAGCGGCTTGGTTGCGGCCGCAGTTCTGGCCGCGCTTGCCTGTGCCTGCGTTGTGCGCCTGCCGAGCTTGTTACCGCCCGGCATGATGACGGGCACGTACGGCTTCTTCACGACGGGCGTGGTAACCCTCGGTCTAATCGGTACTGGCATGGGCCTCACCCTCCTGCGGTTCTACCCCGACGGGCTGCACGACCGTCCGCTTGGGCTTCTTGGGTAGGCCGACGAGGGTGCTGTCCCATACCCGTCGGCGGGACCGAAGGTACTCCTGGATCAGCCGCGTGTTCTCCGCGTCGATATCCGACCGCGCGATGTCAAACTCCCGGTCCGTCTTCATGTTCCCACCAGCGGGATACCCGCCGCCTCCCCTGATTGCTCCTCCCGCGTCGCCCCCGGCGCCACAGCAGCCGTCGGCATCCCGCCCTGGGCGGTATTGAACATCGCCCCTTCAACCCCCTCCACCCCGGCGCGCGCCTCCTCCCCCGGAAGAGCGCGGCCTGTCGTCGGGCTGCCGCCCGGAGGCCCCTCCTCGATTGCAGCGCCCTCGCCACCAGCCATCGCCTCCGGCCGTTCCTCCTGCATCTGTTCGAGCATCGCCTGGGCCGCCATCGCGACATCGTTCTCGTACTTGCCAGAGGCTTCGTTCCGCATGCGGTCGAGTTTGCCCTGCAGGTCTGCCAGGTCAATCTGCCACAACTTCCACTGATGGAACTTGCCCTCCGGGTCGGTTTCGCCCAGGAACTCCATTGCCGCGCCCGGCGAGTATTGGAGCGTCTGGACCATCTGCGAGGCGCCCTGGATGCGCTGCATCCGGTCGGAAGGAACATCCGCCTTCAACTCAACGTCAATGTAGATCGCCGTTGGGTCGATGTCCTCGCTGTCGATGACGTACCGTTGGGCATCCTTGCCCTTCGATGGATGGGACCAGCCGGTGATCTGCTGACCGGTGTAGTGGCAGATCAGAAGCATCCGCTCGTAGAAGTAGTCGTAGAACTGCTCACCAATCCCCTTCACGTCCCCGAGCGAGGCCAGGGCGGTCTGAATCTGGAGGTTGTAGGCGTAAGCCGCCTCGATGTTTGGCGCAGGAGATCCAGTAACCAAGACATCTGCCACAGTCGAACGGCGGATGGCCGTCTCGATCCGATCGTAGACCTCCTTGATGCTGTCGTCCAGGCCGGCCCGGCGGACGCGCTCGTACCGTTGCAGGGCCGTCAGGTTTACCCTCCCGCCCGGCTTCGAGTAGTCCGCCCGCAGTTGCTCCGAGCCAGGCCCGGTGAAGATGTCCACCGGGTCGTAGGATT
>CAZKZX010000078.1:0-7187 GCA_964557335.1 uncultured Methanomicrobia archaeon
TGATTTCGGAACTCGATGATGAATACATTACCAACTCCAAGGGAGCGAAACGAATCATTTGGCATGTTCTAGGAGATATTTAACGCTAATAAACGGGTTAAACGATCAGGTCGGATACCGTGAAGTCGTACATACCAACACAAAAAGAGAGATGCACTTTGTAGTCTCTATCTATTTTTCTTATTACTGGATACGCCATTCTTATTTTGCATTACATTCCTCGATCGAGCCATTGGTTAGCTTTATACCTCATTGTCCGATTCGTGAAAAAATGTCGTAGGGCATCAACCTAAAAGTATCATTTAGCAGGACAGACCTATCCTGAAGACGAAGGAGAAGTGTGGTCGCTAAAAAGATAGCGCAATTAAAAGTGTATTTGCTGAAACGGCTGTGCCAAATATCAACTAACGCTGTTGGATCCATAGCAGTGTCAAGAGTGCATTAGGTCAGCGATTAGGAACAGATATGGCGAATTACCAGGATGAAATCCCCTCAGAATACGCGCTAATAAGGCTATTATATATACAATCACTTGGAGAAAGATGAGCAGAGGCACGGCATAGTACCATATATAAGAGAGCCCCCTTAGAGGGGGATGAACATGGGTAACACACCAGCAAACGGTCTTCTTGAAGAACTGCAATCCAATATCGAAGAACATGGTGCGCAAATAAGTGATATACTCGCAGAAGCACGACAGTTCACTACCGTTTCTGGACTCACTCTCGGTTTCCTGCTGACCGTATCAATCGCCTACTCACCTCAATTTTCCGGCGTTGTCCCGCGCGTACTTCTTGTTTTAGCACTTATCTGTACTGCTTCTGCGACTCTTATCTTTATCCTGCCTCCACTGTACCATCACCTGCGATTTCCCATGGATAAAAAGCAGATACTGCAGTTCTACTGGCGGAGTCACAAGTTTATATTATGGGGAATTGTGCCGCTCTACGCCGGCATATTTTTCTCCGTATTTCTTGCCTTGTGGAACGTCATCGGGGTGTATGCTGTCATACTCGCAACAGGTATACTTACAATCCCCTTTGTCGCATACGAACTGAGAAAAATCGGAGATCCAAGAGAACTTGGATAAAGAGGTAGAACAGGGCAACAATGAGCTGTGCGTCACTATATGCGTGCACTTTTCACTTACAACAGCGAATTAGCATCATCAAGATCAAGAGGGGAGACGTCGTTTTGGACGTGGGAAGACAATGCGCGCAAATCTGCAACTGAGCCAATTCCGTTTTGAATTGATAGGCAAGGAGACCTATGCTACGTTCCTCATTCTTTTTGAGTGTCAATGTTGAACTTCTAACATTGTCATGGTTCTGGACTTCTCAGTTTAACCTCGCACGATATAGATTTCAATAATCAAGTCGTGAACATCGTAAAGGTGAAGGGAAGTAAGCAAAAGCGGGGCATTGCAAAGAGTGAAACTTCAACAGTATTTCACACTATATTTCTGTGCGAAAAATCCAGATGATGCACATCTACTTTGATTTTGAGGTGCTCCAGTATCAAGCAGTGCCTAAAGCAATAAGTAGTTGGGCTTCACATGGTTATTTGCCTAACAGCGTCGGGAGAGCCGCGTAACAATGCGGGCTACGAGAATTGAACACCACGAAATGGAGCAGTTTGTTACCCACTGTATGGGGGACGCCACCCGCTGGACTATTGAGGGCATCGACTTTAACAGCTGGTGCATTAAAAATAATAAAAGTGGGGAAGGTGCAGAAATCGAGTGGCTCGCCGAAGTTGTGATCCCCTATCTAAAGCACCAATTTGATTATCTTGAAGTCCGTGAAGACGGTCGCCTTTACGGTTTCCGAAACGGGATGAATGAGGAACTATGTCCGGGTTCTTACGACGCTGATTCAGTGAGCATGTGCATGGTAGCAGAATGCCCTGGTCAAGAGTGGAAATATGCCTTGGGATGTTGTAGGAAGCGAATGATCCTGCGGTGAAACATCCACTTGCTTTCCATACGTGAGACTATTTTTTGACGCGGTGGCTCTAGTATGCCGTTTCTGCATTGCTTGGGAGTCTAGGCGAGCGAGTTACTACTAAAAAAGACCTATATAGTAAGGGATTACACATAAGCCATATGAAATCGAGGGATATCATAAAACTGATTATTTCCGTTGGTATACCTTTGCTAGTGGGTGGAGTTGGGGGGTTAGTGACCACGCCTGCTATTTCAACGTGGTATACTACGTTGAACAAGCCTTGGTTCACCCCCCCGGGCTGGGTATTTGGGCCCGTCTGGACGACCTTATACATCCTAATGGGCTTGGCGTTGTTCTTAGTATGGCGATCGCCCAGAAGTAGAACACGTGACATCGGCATCGCTCTCTTCGCGGCACAGCTTGCTGTTAACTTATTCTGGAGTTTCGCCTTCTTTGGCTTGGAGAATACGTTGTACGGCGTGTTCACTATTGTCCCGCTATGGATACTGATCGCAGCCACTATCTACCAGTTTTATAAGGTGAGCAAGGGAGCTGCGTACCTAATGGTGCCTTATATCCTGTGGGTGAGCATCGCGACTGCCCTCAACACGGCTGTCTATTTATTGAACCGATAAGCGGTTGTAGCGAATACGTCATGTAATAACTCGTTGCTCTTAACGTGATAATGCTCGAAGCCATTCAAGTTCAGCATGCCCAAGAGGAAGAGGTACGCGGCTGTGCTGAGGAACTACGAAGGATCCTCGCTCAGGAGCTCGCGGGGTAATAAGAATGTGACCGTCAGCGAAGTCACAGAACGGAAAAAACTACCGCAACAGATAATTCATCGTACTCTTGTTACCTCTACATAGTATGCTATCTATAAATCCTCGCAAAAAACGTGGCTTATTTTATAGATAAACTCGTCAATCAACAAATAATTTAAAGCTCTGTCAGACATTAGGCCATTGAGATGCTCCCCGATCTAACGAAATACTATCGCGAACCACTCTATCGTAATTCGCTTTCCATCATGCTCACGCAAGTCTTCGCGACATTTTTCGCTCTTGCGTTCTGGATGGTCGCGGCACGCTCTATGTCTTCGACGACCGTCGGACTAGCAACGGCCGCCTTCTCGTCGACGGTCCTCCTCATCAGCCTCGCGCCATTAGGCCTAGACGCTGGGCTTACGCGCTTCTTGCCGGGGTCGAACAATAAACGTGGGCTCTATTCGACCACTGTGCTTATAACGTTACTGTCTTCACTCACGCTCATGACTATATTCTTAAGCGCTCTGCAGGTTCTCTCGCCGCAGCTCGTCTTCCTGCGCGAAGGGTGGTCTCTCATTGCGCTCATCGGGTTCGCAGCCGTTACTGCAGTCTCGACAATGCAAGCCACTGCACTCATTGCGGCGAGGCAAGGGCATCTCTATTTGATTCAAAATACTATCCTCGGTTTACGAGTTCCATTGATAATTGTTTTCGCTTCGCTCGGGACCTTAGGCGTCTATCTATCGTGGGACGTCGCATTTTTAGCGACAGTACTCTTTGGCACAGTTGCGCTTTACTATTATGGCCTCTCGATGAAGTGGGAGATTGACTTAACATCCCTGCGAGAGATTTTTCGATTCTCTCTGGGCAATTACACTGCCGGGATCTTCCAACTGGCTCCTTTGATAATTCCGGTGATGATCATTAACGCTATCGGTGCGCGGGAGGGCGCGTATTATTACATTGCACATGCTGTGGCTGCTGGGCTCTTATTTATAATACCAGCCGCCGTTGGTCTCTCTCTCTTTGTCGAGGGATCCCATGGAATGCCACTGAGGGAGACTGCGACAAAGTCCTTGAAGTTCACAATGTTGATATTAATTCCCGCGATTGCGGTGATATTTTTGTTCGGCGACAGGTTGTTGCTCCTTTTCGGCACACAATACTCGACGCAGGCCCTTGAACTGTTGTGGTTGCTCGCTGTATCCAGCCTCTTATCGGTAATCCCTTCGATTTATTCGTCAATTGTCACTATTCAGAAAAACATAAAGATGCTCAATTACGTGAATTTTGCGATATCGGTGTTAATGCTAGGGACTGCGTACCCGCTCCTTCTCAAGTATGGAATAATTGGGGTTGGATATGCTTGGGTAATATCGTATGCATTAGTCTCTATAATTGTGGTGTGGCTGGTGATACGGAAGGAACGGTGGTTGTAGGCTATCGTCTTTGGTAGAGGTTGATAAAGGATCCAAGAACACCTTCAACCGTAAATAGATGCGAGTCTGAACTTGCTGATGTGAACAAGATGTTTCGGGTACGAGTATCTGCTCCTTTCTTAACTTGCCCCCTAGGGCAATATTACTTCTACGTGGGCGGATCTCTATTGAAGGTAAATGTTGGCGATGCTTTCTGAGCATTCCACATACCGATGAGTCACCGTTGGGCTAAAAAGACCGACGAGACTAGTATCGTGCAAATTTGCACACGGTGACGCTGGTGGCTACAGCCAAGATTAACCTACCTAATATGAATCAGCAATAACAAGAGAGGGCATAGCATGAATACTAATCCAGATCCGGATTAAGATCTAAACGGCCCTCCACTTAGTGAGACTCAGATCTAAAGGCGCGTGTGCGCTGTGTTCAAGACAATATCAGTCTGATGCGGACATCCTTCGACGCACATTACAATGTAAACCTGATGGCGCTGTTGACCTTCAGATTATGTGACTGAGAGCATACTCATACTCATTGGTGCCTTGTTATTTCCAGCAACTGAAGGAAGTGATAACAAATGAACCAATTGTGTGCTCTACTGCACTGCATAGCAATTTTATTCCCACAATTATGGTCGATTCTACCAAATCTAATTGGCTGGTGTATAGAGCCATAGTTAAACGATCGTTTCTTACGAATAAGAATTATCGCAGTAAATACAACGAGGTTATAGTTGGATCGCTTCGACATAAACTATTTAGTTTTCGCGACAGTGATTATTGTACGGCGTATGAAATCGTGCTGTAACAATCAAACTGCACAACAAAGGTTCCATTGGCATTTAAACGAACTTCTCTACACCGTTAGATTGCTAAAATAGGAGCATATCTTCTCTATTGCTTGGTCGCAGAAAAAATATGACGTTCTAAGTTATTCATTCTATGCGGCAACGTAGCGAAGGTGGTGGCCGGAGCGGGAGGACACCGAGGGACCCAGGCCACCACTATCTTTAGAGGTTTATGGTATTAGTCAACTTGTAACGTTGCGCACTAGTAATAGTCTACTTACTGATTTATGAGCGTTGTTTTTTGCTCTGTTTGCTTCCAATGGAGATTTTCTGCAAATGGATGCAGCAAGGAAATAAACTAATGTCGAGCGATAAAATCAAAAACGTACAATCGAAGAATGTAGTCGTTTAGATATTCATTTTTTAGCAAACAGCAATACGCTTAATAAACAGAGGTGGTTAATTGTAAAATACAATATCGGTTAGTTTCAGCTTCCAAAGAGAAGGCTGACGTTATACTTAAGGTGTTTAGATGGATGCAAAACAGGATGGTAAAGACAAAGTACGGAGACTAGACGAACGACTCGCCAATTACATCCCTCCAAGAGATACGTGGACTCCCGCTGACGAAGCCCTTTACAAACCAGTAGACCTGTATCGAGTACCCGTGGAAGAAGCACGGGAGATGCAACTGAAGGCGATCAAGTTTACGTTTATTAGTCATTACAACAATAATTATTTTTACCACAAGTACTGCAAAGAGAGAACCGTCCACCCCGATGACATCAGAACCGTCGATGACTTTGACAAGATCCCCCTCATCCCCGACATTGTCTTCAAACAGTATCCACCCGGGAAAGACTTTGCGTACTGGCTCGAGACCATCTTTACTGGCGACCTTCCGAAAATCGTTATTAAGGGCACCAATCCCACGTATGACGACGTAATCGACGCCTTCAACGCCGCGGGCTTGGCGGTTATGTACAGCAGTGGCACGAGTGGGCGATTTACATTTATCCCGAGGGATCAAAAAACGTTTAACGCAGCTGAGTATGCGATCGCAAAGTCACTGACCAACATGGGAGAACTCAATGCCGATCATACTTACGTGTTGACCCCAAGCCCACAGAAGACAAACGTGTTTATGGGTAAGGCAACTGGTATTTTCTCTGATGTGAACAAGGGAAAGGATGTGCAGTATGCTATGGACTACGAGATAACTGTTGAGTCACTACTAAGGGCTATGAGCGGGAATCAGGAGACGAAAGGAGAAGTAACCTCTTCTGTCCAAAGTATGATGCAGCAGACGAGGGTCGATCAGATCATGCAATGGGTTGAGCGATATGAAAAAACAAACGAAACTATTGCACTTATCGGTCCGCCCTTCATGCTCCTCCTCGCTTTGAACAAGCTACAAAAGGATGGGGAGCACTTTGATTTTGGCGAGCAGGGTTTGGTCATAACGGGCGGCGGCTGGAAAGTCAATGAAAATGTCCGTATCCCACACGAGGACTTTAGAAGACAGGTGGAAGATGTACTGGGAATCCCTGAAACGCGCTGCTTAGACATGTACGGCATGGTGGAAGGAAACGGGATTATGGTGCAGTGCTCTGAGGGGCACTACCTTCACGTGCCCTACACGTATTACAAGCCCCTCATCCTTGACGATGACCTGATGCCGACGGGGTTTTACGAATGGGGGCGCTTTGCCTTCCTCGACGCCACCGCGCAGAGCTATCCCGGCTTCATCATATCGGGCGACAGAGCGCGTATGCTCGAACACTGCCCCGTCTGCGACCGGCCCGGTCCCGTGCTCGAACCAGAGGTTCAGCGCGCAAGTGGCGAGGAGGTGCGCGGCTGTGCTGAGGTAATACAAAGAGTCCTCGCTGAGGAAGGAAAGAAGAATCCCCGCTGAGAATCGTGCGTGGTGAAACGATGGCACAGTTTAAAGACATAACAGATCACAAGTCTACTTCCGAAGAGATGAAGACGTCGACGTTAGAGGTAGTAGTATTGTTCATTAAGACACTGCTCATGGACCCTGCTGCCCTCATGCGGTTCCGAATGATGAGGCCTGGCGAAGAGCGGTACGTCCGCCCGCCAAGGCCATACGAATTGCCAGCTTTTCATCAAGACATGCAGTACTGCATCTCGGATGAAAAGTACCTTAGGCCCACGTTGTACTGTAACCCTCGTGAGCCTGAAGTCATCTCAATGGCGACTGAATTGGGCGCCTATAAACTACCAG
>CAZKZX010000079.1:0-7168 GCA_964557335.1 uncultured Methanomicrobia archaeon
GCTTTAACTAGGTAATAGAAGGTTCATAATCTCTCTCCCGAATCCTTTCGATTTATTCTTATCAAGGAGATCCATTGTAGTAATCGGATGCCCCACTACTTTCGAAAAGTCTTCTATAATGCGCTTGTCTTCATCTGACAATTTCGCGAGGTCAAAGTAACCGCCAAAGACCTCCCGCGCAACAACCTTCCCTGAAACGTGCGCTTCGAGCTTTTTTACGTACGCGTCGATGAGCTGGTTTTTGGGTAAGTGTCCATAGTCGCCACAGACTACAAACAGTGCAACGTTGACGCGCTCAAGGGAGGTTCTACATGTTTCGAGGAATGTTATAACACTGTTTAGGGGCTCTTCCTCGTAAATCGGTGAACCGATTACCACGCACTCGTAATCTACCTCGACGATGTGTGAGATGTTTTTGACATCAACGGTTGTTTCGCTTGTTTCACGTTCGGCTATTCCTTCGGCTATCCACTGTGCGACACGTTCGGTTGACCCGTACTTTGTGTCATATGCGACGAGGATTCGAATCATACCGTTGTGTTTCTCCTCGCTATCTATTATTTATTGTGTCAGCTCTGATACAAGCTATTATTTGAAATTTGAAGAATCTGCTTTCTCTTCATTGTGGTATTCGCGAGTATCGTATTTATCAAGAAGTCATGTCCGACAACACAACCGAAAGCAAGCAGCCACTTAATTGCCGATGCCACCATAAAAAATTCGACTTCACTATAAACAATCCGCAGGTCCTGGTCGTTGAACTGCAAGTATATTTACAAGGTATTCGAGTTTGAATGACCCAGCAGCAGCTGCACCCGGTAGGTCTGGGCCGGACCTCACGAGGTGGATAGTATATAAATACAGGAGCGTATTCAGGCAGGTAGATGCCAACGTCGATCGCCTCTACATCGTCCCATTATTCTATGCTACTCTATACACCTCCAGTTGCGTTGGATATTACAGATGAGTTGATCTTTGTACATTTTCGTCGCCTCAAGAACCTATTGACACATCTTGTGCCGGCGATCAGTGACATACTGTACATCCACTTAAGAATGTAAAGCGTTAAGTTATCAACTAAAAAGTATACAGATAACAATTTACGTTGGCGAATATCGTTTAATACGGGGATGAAACACGCATGGCGACTGCACAAGTGTCACCAGCAGATATATTATTTGGCATAGCTGCGCCGACAGAACGCTCATTTAGAAATAAAATCGTCGGGTTCATAACTCTACAGAGGATGGGACTTAACATCATAGTGTTACCGCTTGCACTAGGCACAGCAGCACTAGCGGGTGCGCGATTTAATGATCTTCGGCTCCTGCCCTTTCTTGTTGCAACGTTTCTCACGTGTGGAGTCGCAGTGATAACAAACGACGTCGTTGACGCAGAGCGAGACAAACAGAAGTGGCCATTGAAGCCGTTAGCGACTGGACTAATCTCGAAATCAGAGGCCGTACTCTACGCGGCGATTTTGGCTGGACTAGCGCTCGCGATCGCAATTCTGGCCTTTAATGCTCTCTCCGCAGCGCTGCTACTAGTAGTGCTGGTGTTACAATACGTCTACACGCGCTACACGCGCGACAACATTGGATTCCTTACAGTCATTTTGGCCGCGGCATTTATTCCGGTGGCTGTGTGGAGTGCCTTCTCCCCCGGGACGGTCTTAACTCCGCTCCCGTGGTTTTTAGTTGTTTTTTGGGCAGCTTTTGCGACTGCGGTACAAATCACACAGGAGGCATTAGATCCAGCAATTCCAGCCCTCTTCATCCGGCCCCGCCCCACTACCGAGCAGGTGCTCTTCGTCGTATCGGTCATCGTCATGTTTATCTTCGGCGTCGCGATCTACTTGTATGCACAGTTATCGTGGCTCTTCGTCGTGGCGCTGGCCGTACTTATGGCGTGGACGATCACTCCAGCGAAAAATTTGGGGGACAACAGGTCTCGCGAAAAGCTGGAAAGCTCGTATAAGATTATTTTCATTAGCGGTGCCATTTATTGGTCACTTGTAGTAGTCTTTGTCTGGGTCAGGTAAAGGCGTAACATCCGAATAAATTGCGACGAATATATAAACGGGATGAGGTGAAATAAAAGTTAGATAAGTCCGATGATATGTTGATGTTGTGTGATGATCACAAATGAGGATTAATCAATGGTAATTGGCTTCACAATGGTGAATGTTGTTCGTGGCACAGAATACCAAGTGTGGCAGGAACTAGTGAAGATTGATGGCGTAACAAGAGTTGTGCACGTTTTTGGAGAGTTTGATTATATCGTTATCATCGAAGTGGACGAACTTTCTGAATTGAACCACGCGGTTGATGACATACGGCTCATTCAAGGGGTTACGACAACACACACGTTTGTTGAACATCAGCTTGTATTTATGAAATGAGGCGCGCTTTCTTCTTTGTTGGTTAAAAAACGGGCTTAGTAATTATAAAGCTCTGTGACAACAGTTACGTGTCACAGCGTGGATTTCACGCTCTTGCGACTGAGAACATATCACCTCAGCAAAGCGCGGCAGCGCGTGAGCGTACACGGCGCGAGAAGTACTCCCAAGAAAAAACGAATCTGTGAAGTGAAGTGCCCCTGGTAGAGCCGTGCTCCGGTGGTGCCATGCGTTAACTGTATGAGAATGCGTGGTGATACTGTAAAGGTTTGCGAGCGTTAAACCAATTTGTTTCTTTTGGTTATCAGAAATAAAAGACAATCTTTAAAAAGATAAACTGCTATCAGTGCAAAAAGAGGTGAAAGGAGGTGAAAATATGGGGATAATTATAACGCCAATTATGATTATTATGACTGGGCTATTTGTAATCGCCCAGCAATTTGCATTGTTTTTTACGCCAATCTTGGGAACACTTGTTGCATTGTCACTGTTTATTCCGATTTGAGAAGATAGACGATTAAAGTATTACAATATCGTACGAGGCACGAATGTCTGTGTCATCGAAGTGTAGATAAATCTGTGTAGTTGTAATACTTCGATGTCCAAGTAGCAGCTTCACTTAACGGATGTCAACGCCATTTCTAATAAGATTAATGGTGAATGAGTGGGGCGCCACGAGCAGCGACCGTGCTTAGCTGGTGGCATGCATTATACCTACGTGAAAATGCGCTGGTACGATAAAGGTTTGCTCGCGTTAAACCCATCTGTTATTGTGTAGCAGTGCGGCGTCTTTTTTTGAATGAAAGGGGTGTGCGTCGACTCTCACTACATGTGTCACTCAGAAGGGCATGAACACAAAAAACGTGCTCGGACACAAAGATCTATAAATATTGTCTCTGACGGTTTAAAAATGGCTAAACTCAGAATATTTTTTGTGATTGTTCACGTAGCCAGTCCACGATGGCAATTAGAGCATCTGAGTCAAGAACGCGTCCCTCGACATTGTAACGTGCTGTGACGTCAGCAGCCGCGAGCTTTTCACGTGGTCTCTCCTCGTATTTAAGTATATGATCGCCGTTTTCCGGATAGACAAAGGTGACGTTACCGTGTTTGGCGGTCGCAGTTTCCAGCGCGCCGCCATCGGCTTTCCAATCGACTTGGATGTCCTTCTTACCAATTACGACGAGGATTGGCTCCTGCACCTTGGCAATGCGATCGGCTGGGTTTAACAACCATAATTCGCGTGCGAACGGCAAGTTGGCAGGAACCGTCAGGCTGCGTAGCAGAGTTTGCATACCTTCAGGCAGAACGGAATCCGGCACGACGGGTTTGTCGGCAACGAATGCCGCGATACAATCATCATAATGTTTCATGAGGATGTCCCTGTTGGGGAGAGGTGCAGCTTGAGCCAACAACTGGCTGCGCGCCACTTGGCCAACGGGACGGCCTGGTGCACCGGTGAGTACAAGGCCTTTGAATCGCCTGCTGGTTGCCTGCAGTTGGTAGTTCAAGGCATGAAGGGCACCCTCGCTGTTTGTCAGCACAAACACACAGGTGGAGTCCACGTTGACTTGGGAGGCCAACGTATCGACGGCGCCAGCCAGTTCATCGACGTGACTCTGCATGCTTATCTTGCCTATCAGTCGTGGGATGTTTTCCTGTACGTGTGGCCCCGCCGCGCGTTTGTCGTAACGCAAGGTCATGAATCCTTTGTGGGTGAGAGCGTCAGCCAAGAGCCGGCCACTGCCGTTGGTTCCTGGCAGTAGTGGTGAGCACCAATCACGATCGGTCGGCCCGCTGCCGGCGATGAAGATAACCCCGGGGTGGGGGCCTCTGTCGGTCGGTCGTGTTAGGGTACCATAGACCGTGATTCCGTCTACTTCCCACGTAACATCTTCACTCTCAAAATCGAGCTGTTCAGTCATGGTTTTTCATTGCCAAATGCGTTTCTTCAACAGCGTTCATCATTCAGATGTCAACATTTAATTCCTTATTGGTTGAATCGCACAGCCTCCTTTATTTCGCTCGCTCCCTCCAGTTCTCCGGACCCGCATAATGAGGCAGTCTCAGAAGTTGCACGCCTTGGCAGCTGCACGGACCTCGTCTACTTGTTGCCCCTCTAAATAGTCGGTGATATCCTTCATTTATGCCACAAATCTACACTTTAATGAGCCCTATAACTCCAAGTACTGCTACAATCAGGCCTAACACCCCAATGAGGCCTAAGTATTTGAGTCCATCTCTGAGGTACCTAAAATATGAAAAGAATGCAAAAAAGCTGAAAAAGAATAACTGCCACGGATTATGTAGGCTGAAGGCTTGAAATCCCATGAATCCCAGAAATCCTAAAAAACCATTCCACCAGAGTGTATTTTTTGTTTGTTTCTCCTCCATAGTTACATCACTCTATCCCTAGTTATATCACCATTTTTCCTATACCATACAAAATCTTGCTTAACTATCTATATGTGGTAAAGCTTGCGATTTTGACGCACTTTTGTACGCTTCCGCGCGCCCTATCCTCACTCTCGTTTTCGCAGAGTGCGACACGATCACGTTCCAGTAAAGCCCTCGCTCTTGCGGGCACGAGAGATCCTTAGCTCGACAGTTATTACGATGCAGAAGCAGTAAACATTTGGGGGGAGACAAAAACTCCCACGTCCTTTCTAGCGATGAGTGTGTACTGTAACAACGAACTTGTCACACAACGTTTAATACTGACGCACTCAGTACAAAATTAAAGTTAAAATAACGCGAAGGAGGTGAAGACTACGACTAGTAAGTTTTTCGTCGCACTCCTTGCTGTGGCACTCTTCACAACCACTTGTGGCCTCGCATCACAGCTCGCTCAATCTTCTCCTGTCGATAGGTCCTCTGTCAGTTCAAGCCTTAATAGCGTCGCTATCACGAAGGTGGCACGCGTCGCCGGCAACTTCCTAGAATGGGATGTGAATAACACTGGTACGGCTGACGTATGGGTCGCCCCGTACGCAACCTTTTACATGCCGACTAGCACGGACCCATTCTATGCAAAGATCATATTTACAGGGAGCATGTACTTTGAAGACCGGCTCGTAGGAATTCTCTCAGATCGAGGCTCCACGATCGCTCACTTAGGATATGGCTGGGTTCGTGTTCCTGGCGGCGAATCAGCGAGAATTTATTCACAAGGCGTTGTTCCGCTTTACGCAAAATGGGGGCTCTACAATGCCCTCGTGTACGATGGGACGATTCACCCACTCTCTTCAAGCGAAGTAGTTACCGATATTTCGACTGACTATAGCGATTCGCGCGTACCTTCTGCCGTTGGAACGAATTTCCTTTGGAGTACAATCAACCTAGATCCCGGGCATATGAACGTTACCCGCGGAGCGGCCGCGAGCGTGATATGCATTCTATACGCGTGTAATCCTTGCAGCCCCTACATAAATGGCGGTCAGTTGTGCGGCCACCCGGTCAATTTTTATATTGACAGCGCACCAGCGGGCGGACGATGGATCGTCAATGATATAGACCCTGCAACAGGCCACTGTCGATGGTTGGTATCAGGAGGTACCCCATCGGTGACGCTTGCGCTTTCAGAAACAGACACAGCAGCTCTTACGCCAGGGTTGCATGTGCTCACCGTCGATTTCCTCGGTGATAGGACGTACGCTCCGTCGAGCTGTAAGCTGCTGTTTACGGCAGCGTAACATGCATAGATAACAAAGCTATTACGAGATCATTGTAAGCTTATAATGGCGAAGCAAATCTTCGTCTTTAAATTGTAAATAGACGTGCGTCGTATTCAGGTTCGAATGCCCCAACAACCGTTGCACTCGCCGTAGGTCAAACCGTGGCCATTGACAAGTTGCAGTAATCGCGGGTACGCCGAGCACGAAATTAGTGATCAAGTATATATTAGCTACCTTATGATAGTGACATAAATAGGAGGCATATCAAATGGTCGCAATGCCAGAAAAAGTGATGGAGAACATCAAAGCGATGAAAGTTGTCGTTGTCGCTACGGTCGATGATATGGGCGTGTCCAATGCCGTCCCCGTGGGGTCAATTGTCATAAAAGACCCTGAAACGATACTTATTGGCGATAATTTCTTCAAGAAGACCGCTGAAAACGCGAAGAAGCCAAATTTTAACGTGGGAGTCACTTCGTGGGTAGGTATGGAGGGCTATCAGGTCAAGGGCCAAGGAATATACATGACTGAAGGGCCTGACTACGAAACGATGAAGCAGGCAATAAAGTCAATGAATCCAAACTTGCCGGCAAAAGGCTGCATCGTCATGAAAGTCACAGACGTGTTCGACGTAGCTCCAGGGCCGAATGCAGGAAACAAGATTGCTTAGGGAGGTTGTTTGAATGTATTTCAGCACGTCAACGCTAAAACAATGGAGGATTTCGCACCCAACGCATCAAAATGCAAAGTAGCTATGAAGTGCTCTGCAGCATGAAGCGAGAATACTACTCGTGGGCGGCCCCAGTAATGCAGTAGTCATAGTCACTGAGATTATACTCTGCCCATACAGGACAGCCGGGACAGTCGCATCGTATGCTCTTTGCGGCTTTTTCGCTCTTTCCTCGTGCGCAGAAGAGTCCACCGGTAAGCTTGTTTACCTCGTAGGTTAGGCAGTAGCCAGCATAACATGCACACTTACCATAATTTTCATCCGTGTTGGGAACTTTCATTCATATCACGTTTTTAATCAGATCGTATCACTAATTCAAAGTCAACGTTTTTATATATATGCCCTTATTTACCGCGCAAAAATAGT
>CAZKZX010000080.1:0-7122 GCA_964557335.1 uncultured Methanomicrobia archaeon
GTGTTTCACCAAGAAGACAAATGGCAGGCATTTTTGCTATGTTACACTCATTCATTATGCTTCCTGCAATACGAGAAATACTGCCCGCCGTGAGTGTTTCCACCTTGTCTTTGATCAAATCAAGATGCTCTTGGCTAGTCGCACTTCCGAATACCACACGTTGCTCGCGCATTGTAGAGATGCCTGCTATAGGTATGTTCATCTTTGCACCAATGTTGATCGTCCACTTTACGATAGCCTTTCCAACGTCAAAAGCGACCATCGGATGTATTAGTATGTCTGAGACGATGACGATAAAATTCGCTTGAGGCTTTTCATAAATCCTGACCGGCGTATATGCAATGCCGTTAAACAGCACGGAAATTGGTGGGAAAAGACGCGATTCAATCGTCCCGATTTGTTTCATCTTCAACTCTGAAACTAAATGCGTAGCAACAATGTTGCCTACAAGTCCTATTCCGGGGAAGCCCTCGAGAACCGTGGGTTTCTCAGAGCTAACTTCCTCTACGATCATAGTAATGTATTCGTTTTCAACCGCTTCACCTTTCATAATTATCAGCTTCCAGTTTATGGCCCTTTTTTGTAAACATCGTTTATCAATGAGTATATATTTTGCCTAACAATTTATCAAAAATAAGGATTTTTAACTAATTAAAAAGACAAAATGGTGAAGGTTTTCAACTAATGTAGCAACATCAAACACTAGCAAGGAAGAGCGATAATTTCTTAATACGCGAGGTCATAGCAAAAGTGGTGATAATCATCCAAGAATATGATTTCAAAAGAGGCTTTAAGAAAGATTCGCTGGAGCGCGTCCTAAATGCCTTGAAGAACTGTTTTGAAACAGATATCACAGAGCAAGGGGGACATATATTCGTCCTAAGTTACGGCGCCCTACGTAAAATGACAGTAGAGGTTGGCGATAAGCTCTTCGTAGACAGCGAAGCCGACTTAAACGTATCCGAAGCCGTTATGGCCGACACGAACAGACGCTTCCGTGAGTTCCTCTGGCTGGCTACAGGTTATACCGCAAAGCAGCGAGCAAAAAAAGCACAAGAAAGTGTAAAGGGTAAAGAGTGAATGGTCCTTACAGTAAACGATGGTATTGTGCTCACTCAACATAAATGGCCGGTCTCATGGGAAGAGACCTCTTTGCCCTCGCGGCAGGATCGTACGGCTCGGTGTCTTCCTCTGATATATTTACTGTAGCTCCGTTGAACTTCCATGAAATGTAGTCTTTAAGGCTCACAAGAGCATACATTTCGGCCTCCCTATCAAGCATCAAGGCGTGTTGTGCCTCCCGTGACATTTCCTTTAAGATCTCCTTCGAAAGTTGCGCTAATTGCTTCATATGAGGTTGAAAGACTGGATTATTCCTACAAGCACCCAAAATATTTCCGACGGATGGATCATCAAGTCCTCTAATAACTGTATATAATTCTCGTTTCCAGCTGGCCGGCAGATAGATATAAATCGAAGTTGGAGCTGTTTTTATGACCGAAAGTATGCTCGTTATGTCATCTATTACGTCATCTACAAACCGTTTTTCAATGAGGGTTTCCGCAAAGACGTTTTCATATCTGGGGTACTCGGCAAGCGATATGTAACCGACCTTTCCCATCTGTGCCCAGAGCTCCTCGGTAATGTGCGGGATAACCGGAGCCAACACCCGCAGCCATTTTTCCATAACATCAAACAGAACTTTCCGCTTCTCATCAGCATTTAAGACCATAAGTTTGTAGCTCTCTACGGCGTTGAGGTGGTTAAAGAAGGCCTCGGTGGTATACTTCCTATAAGAGTACTGATTGGCAGCTTCTGCCGCCTTAACTAACATAGAATTTGTTGCTGCTATAATCCACCTGCTTGCAAAGGATAGCTCACCAGTGTAGACTAAGTTTTTGCCCTCAACGTCCTGTTTCGCTGAACTCCAGAACTTTAGAAGTCGCTTTTTGACCATTTCGACGTCCTTTTCCCTCCAATCTATTGTGGAATTAAGATCTGCAGTTGACGCAAGATAGAGCCTCACCAGATCAGCGCTGTATTTTTCTGAAATGATAGCGATCGGTATGACATTACCCTTGCTTTTTGACATCTTCACGCCTTCCCTGATTAACAGCTCGTTTAAAGTAATCACTTTGGGCCAATACTTTCGAGGGAAAATTATCGCGTGGTGAAACAGAAAGAAACTAAGATGATTTGAAATATGTGCTATGGATGTGTGCCTGTGGTCGTTCGGATACCAGTACTCGAACTCTCCTCTCGCCTTTAGTATTATGTCCTGGGGTACACCAGTAGCACTGACAACACTTTCCAAGTCGCCGCTTCCGAGAAAGACATAGTCGAAAAACGCGGGTGTGAGCTTTGACGGGTCGACATCTCGTATATGTTTTATTATCGTATAAAGTGCCATGTAGATGACTGAATCCGATAGCGGCTCAATTATCCAGTGCTCTTTTGAATATGGAAACTTTGTTCCAAGGCCTCTCCGCCTAACGCACGGCCTCTTATCTAGCCACTCAAACGTCTGAATGAATTGTGATCGATACATCTCAGGTACAATTTTAAGGCTTTCGAGCAATTCAAAAGCTGTTGCTTTCCAATCCGGATCACCATAATTAAGGAAGTACTGCCCGGATTCAATTGCGACTATGACGTTTCCCCCACACCGGCAAAGGCCCTTCGCCGACGTTTCATAGATGTCACTAGCAGCATTTTTTCCTGTGAGAAAATCTATAATATCCTGTTTTGCTTCCTGGATCGTTCTTCCCTGAAATTGATCTGCAGTCTCTTTGAGAACCCCCGTGTAAAATTCTTCTCGATATAGTAAGCTTGTAATCTCGCTGAGCTTTTTATCATCGCGTTGAGATCTTATTCCGTACTTTTCGCAGAGTTCAATTGCCGGAAAGTCGCCGTACCCTTCTACTTTAACGAGAGAAATTGGTTTAATTGAGTCAATATCGACGTTTATTAGATCCGGATCAATATCCATGCCGATCATCTTTCGCCGATCCTTAAGGTCGTTGAGAGCCGCCCAGTCAAAAGGAGCGTGCGCCGGTACGCTCATTACTATGCCAGTGCCGTGATCTGGATCCACAAAACGTGCGGGGAGTATTGGGATCTTTCGCCCAATTGGGCTCGTACAGAAAGCTCCAATGAAGTCCTTGCCTTTGTGCTTCTCGATTATAAAAACCTGTCTACCCTGGTGTTCGAGTTTGTTGGCACTCTGCTCTGAAATTATCCACTCCTCACCGTTCACAAACGCCCTTACGTACGCGGACTCAGGAGCAAGCCACAAGTTTGTAACTGCAAAGACGGTTTCGGGTCGTAACGTAGAAGCAACGAAATAAGCGCCATTATATGAGAATTTAATTCCGACGTAAGTGTCAATTGAGATCTTATCGACATCACCGCCAGCTATGTCATCTTCCCCCACCGCATTTTGATCTAAAGTACAAAATAACACGGGATGTCGTCCATGCGTAATTACCCCTTTTTCCTTCAGGTGTTTATACTGCCACTCTATGAACTTGTTATATACTGGGTCCCCCGTGGTAAACTGGCGTGACCAGTCAATTGAAAAACCCATCTTCTTAAAATCAGGAATAATTTTTTCTGCAAAATAGTTGGCGATATTCCACGGATTAACAAATGATGTTACAATTTCTTCAACCTTGGATTCATTTTTTTCATAAAGTCTCACGTAGCTCTTAAAGAGCTCAATAGTGTCTTCCTCACCCCGCTCTATACAAGAGCTTATGGCGAGAATTGGCGTTCCCGTTATGTGCCAAGCCATTGGCCACAAAACATTGTGGCCATTCATTCGCATGAAGCGTGCGTGTATGTCACCTATGTTGTATGTTCTAGTATGACCTATGTGCTGAGGACCGCTTGTATAAGGATATGGTGTTGTAAGGAAAAACTTCTCCTTTCCATTACACTCCGGCTCAAATATCTTATCCTCAAACCACTTTGTCTGCCACTTCCGCTCGATTCTCCTCACTTCATTTAGTTCCGAATCTGTCACGTGCACTCCCACTAAAAAAAATTTTACGTGCTAGAAAATTGTTACGTTGATAAGCGACCGTACAGGGACATTTTGAATGTCGCGTATCTCTTTTTTGTTAATAAGCACTGCTACTGAAAGTGGAGTTGCCCCCAAGTCCTTCAGCCTTTCGATAATCTCAACTATAGTGGTACCGGATGTTATGACGTCATCTACCACGGCACAGCGCTTCGCCCCTACGTCGGCGAAGTTTTGACTAAAGGAACCTGTAACATCCTCACCTTCTGACCACTTCTGTTTTTTAGGCAAAAATACTGCAAGTTCAGCCCCAATCTCATCAGCGACTAGTGTCGCAAGAGGCACTCCGCTTAACGCAATTCCTACTATAATGTCAGGGCTGCCGTTCTCTAGTATCATGTCTGCCAGTGCAAGAGACACGTACTTGAGCCTTTGAGAGCTCTCCCCGATCTCGCTCCAATTTACGTAGATATCCTTGGGCATTGGCTCTGCGGAAGTGGTTGAGCGAGTAAGGAGCCACGTTACGGTCTCGCGTGACACATTCAGTTCATCTGCTATCTCACCAGAACGTAAACCTTTTTCGCGCAGTTCTACAGCTTTTTTTATTAGATCATTTAAATCTTTCATATTAAGCTCCTAAGAAATTAAATTCCTCTATCGTTTCGCCCTTTTTATCCTAATTTCAGAGCCGCAAACTGGACAAACCGTCCCTTTCTCATAATATCTGCCGCAGCCCGTACACCTTCGTTTCCACGTAAGTACCTCCCTAATTTGTGTTTGTAATATCCCTTGAGTTTTGATACCAAGATGCGCCGCGACGTTTTGAATTGCATAATCATCTGTAACTAGTATAGCATTCAGTTCTAAGGCTTTTGCCAGTAATTGAAGATCGGTATATGACAGTTTTTCATAGTCGCCAGTAGATTTAGATTTTTCCGTCACGATCTCAATTTCATCTGAGTTTGGTGACTCGATTCTTAATCCTTCTTCAATAAGAATATTTAACACGATTTTTGTATTTTCACTTTTCAATTCCTCAATAACTTCAGGGACAGTATAAATGGCGTCACTAATCCTCAAATGATATATAAATACTGAGGAATCTAGCACATAAGAATCTCTCATCTTAATACAAAATGAGATTTATAACATATGCAATTTGTGTAACGTGCGCTCTGTGAGCATACCCTCTCAACAAGTGATAGAAACTAACGGACCATAGGTTGAATAACAACATCAAAAAAGCTGGTCAAAGACGTATTAATATAATTCAAGCATTCTCAAAAAGGTGTTTAAGGGCTCTCAAATCAGCAAAATAACTTAACTTCCGCATGAGATAGTTATTACAGGAAAGCATCGTTGCCTCCTTTTAAAAAGAGTTTTTATACTAAATAAACACACAAGTCCGGGGGAAATTATTATCACCTTTATAAGCTAATAAGTTTACGTTATAGTGGTGGTGGGTCAAATGGTGAAAATGCCCGAAGAAGTTGTAGAGAATATCAAAATGTACGAAACCCAAAACGTAAGGGAAGAGATGAAAACTGTCGCCTTTTCGACAGTAGACGGTAAAGGTGTGCCGAATGCGGTACCAGTCGCGTTTGTTATCGTTAAAGATCCAGAAACAATACTAATTGGCGACAACTGGTTTAAAAAGAGTGCTGAAAATATTAAAAAGCCAAACTCTAGCGTGGCTGTATCAGCGTGGGATAAAAAGGGTGGCTATCAAATTAAAGGTAATGCAAATTACATGACTCAAGGTTCTGATTATGAGATAATGAAAGAGAAAATAAAATCAGTTAGCGAAAAGCTACCAGCAAAAGGTTGCGTCGTCGTGAAAGTCACTGAAGTCTACAGAATATTGGCAGGACCGACAGGGGGAGACAAATTAGCTTAATGTGTCTTTTGTATATATCTGCAAGATATCACTTGACGGCACAGCCAGCAAGCATTCGAAGCGTTGCCTGGTGATAAGACACACTTTAACAGAGCTAAATGGATTTTTTGCACTTCTGCTAATTATTGTGCTACTGCCATGGTGTGCGAAATAAGGGGCTGTAGATTGGATTTTTTTGAAGTTACAAAAACACATATTTACTAACGTGTAACTGCTCATGCATCTGTAACTTTTAATTTTAGTAAATTTATCCAATTTTTTTGTTTTATTGTTCGTAAGTCACATTTGTTCAAACCTCGCACTATTATTAATGTGCTTTTCAAAAGTAAAACAGTTTAATCGACTTATGATAGTGCATTCTCCCAGCGATAACTGTACACGTATGAAATGAGAAAAAGCAACGTAATTTTGTGATGATATGCTTTTATACTTAACTGTCTATAATCAAACTAACGATGCCAGAAGACCTAGTAGATCTTTTAACTAAATTTGGACTTCAAAAAGAAGAGAGTGAAATTTATGTTCTGCTCTTACAGTCGGGCCGAAAGAACATAACAGAGCTGTCTCAAGCACTAAACCTTGACGCTAAAACTGTAAGAAAAGTGATTAACTATCTCGTAAAACAGGGTTTGATAACTCTCATCTCAACAGAACCTAAAACGTACTTAGCTAATTATCCGATAAATATAATAAACTCAGTTATAACCCAAGAAAATTCCAAATTAGACAAACTTATAGACTCCAAAGATAAGCTTCTCGAATTGTGGGATGTTGAAAGATTAAAGACTCAGGGAATTCCCGCTGAGTTCTGCCCGGTGGAAGAGGGCTTTAAAATCTTTGATGAAAAGAGGGAGATTATTGACAGAAGGCTCGAAACCTTTACAAGAACAAATAATTGTCTCTGGATACTCTCGACTCAATTCTGGATTTCACGGTGGGCAGAGATACTGGCTGAATATTTCGTCGGTAACCAAAACGTATGCAAAATACCAGATTTGAGAATCCTACTCCCTATTACCTCTGGCAACCTCGACGTCGTGAAATCGCTCTCAAGTTGTTTTGACATAAGGCACATGCCCGTGGCAAATAACGTTACAATCATAGTGTCTGATGGCAACGAGGCGATGTATACCGGAGTAAAAAACGATGCTCCTGAATTTGAGAATGTGGAGATAACGGCATCTTTATGGTCAAATAACAATGA
>CAZKZX010000081.1:0-7090 GCA_964557335.1 uncultured Methanomicrobia archaeon
CTACTGGCTCTGGAACCACTGAACCAGAGGTGTTTAGTGAAACTACCGTAGGTCTAAAGCCAATATATGAAGAGGGCGATATTTGTGTGCAATGTATTTCTCCTTTCAATTGTAGGGTTGACCCATTATATTATGATCGCAATGAATGGAGATGGTTTGTTTATGGATATGAATCAGACGCAGAGGCTATTGAATCTGCATATGAATTAGAAGCCAAGACCCTGCATGAGAAAAGTACAGTATTTGACCAAGTGTATAGTTTGGACTTGCAGGATGAGCAGGATATTCTTGTTGGTTCTCCTGATAAAAGAGAGGATATACGTGGTCGTTCTGCAATTGTAAAAGAATTGTGGACAAAGAATATGTACATTTTTACTGCTGGTAAGTATGTTCTTGATTATGGCAAGAATGAATATAAAGAAATTCCATTCTTTCCAGTGGAAGAACGGCTTGTTCCTATTGATACATATGAAAAATAATTTCAGTATAATGAATCTATGATTAAGGATGTTATTCCGCTTCAGAGAGAATACAACAAGATGATTTCAATTGAGAGCATTGCATTAGATAGGGCTAGCAAGCTAAAGGTACTTGCACCTATTGGTTCAATACTTAGCAAGAGACAGTGGGTCAATGACTATGGAGTTTTCATTGATTATAACAGTAGGGCTGGTGAGCCACATCAAATGAAGCTTGACCCATTTCCTATGCAGGTATCTGAATACAAGGGTACACTGGAACGGGAGATGCAATCAGTTATGAATCTTGGCCCTGCATCCTTTGGGCAACTCCCCGAAAGAGCTAGTCATGCTTCAGGTGCTCTTGTGAATCTTTTGATTGAGCAAGATGATGTTGTCTTGAATCCATTGCTTAATCGTATTAATGGTATTATTGGAGATGCATGGTCTTTAGCTATGCGGATGGTTCAAGCTAACTATGCTACTGATAGATATATTAGGTATGTTGGTGAAGATGGTGCTAATGAAGTGTTAAAATTCCAGGGCGCTGACTTAAAGGGTAATACAGATGTAAGGGTTATTTCACAGGCTGGATTGCCGCGCAGCCGTGCCTTGAGGATTGAATATATAATGAAGCTTCGGGAAGCTGGCATGCTTCCTGATGATAGGGCAAATCTTGAAATGTTGGAATTTGGTCAAGTGGATAAAATTTTTAAGGAACAAATGGTTCATGAAAGAAAAGCACATAGGGAAAATAACGATATCCATAATGACCCGAACATAGACCCTGCTTCAACTCCTGGGTGGGTCTATCCATTGGAGGAACATGCTATCCACATGCCTATCCATTTAAGGGATAGGTTAGGTTCTCGGTATAGTAAATATACACCTAATCAGCAACAGGCATTGGATAATCATATTAATGCTACGCAACAAGTAATACAGCAGCAACAGCAGCAACAGATGGAACAAATGGCTGCTGCTCAGGCTGCTGCAAGTGCAAGCAAACAAAAACCAGTTGCACAGGCACAGTAATGCATCCTAAGCAACCTGGAGACTTTGCCCACTTGAACGATTAAGGATATATTATGGGTAGTCTTTGGAATTACGAAGAGAATGAGCGAAAGCTCAACCCTACTAAGGATTCCGATAGCAATGAAAATGTTGACGTTGATCTTGATGCTTTGGAAGAAGACAAGCTCGACGTTGCGGAAGATGAAGTAGAAGAGGAAGAAGAAGTTGAAGGTGAAACAGAAGAAAAGGAAGAAGTTGTAGAAAAACCTGAGAAAGTAAAAGCCGATGAAACTGGCCTTACGGCTACACAGCAGCAGGCTGTGAAAGATCAGGTATTGAAGATTGTGGGGCCAGATGCAATTTTGAAAGTTAAGGGAATTGAAAAGAAGGCTAGCGACCTTACTCCACAGGAAATGACAGTTTATCTACAGAAGGGTATGAACGCAGATAGATTATTCCAGGAACATGCTGCTGCCAAGAAACAGGTTGATTCTGAACGAGAAACTGTTAGACAAAGCGCCCTTGCTCTTCAAGAATACATGAAAGAGCATCCTGCCGGACGAACTGGAAGTCAATCTGGGCTAGCGGATGGTAGCGGATACATTACAAAGTTACCCGACTACCTGAAGCCACATCCAGACGATACTCCAGAAGTACAGCAATGGAAAGAGTCCCAAGTTCAGATGCTTGACGAATTTAATGCTATGAAGCGTTACGTGGTAGGTAATGCCCAGCAAGCAGTGGATCAGAAGAAGGTTGATGATGTTGTAGCATTAAGGGATACCTATCCGATGGCTAGCATTGATGAAGTGCTAGCGGTTAAATCGGTTAGGCCTAATGTAGACTCTGAAGAATTGATGAGAGCTTCGCATAATTACTACTCTGGGACGGATTTTATGAAAAAGGCAATGACAGCTAATCCTACCTTTAAGAGAGAATACGATGCTGAAGTAATCAAAAGTTATCTAGCAAAGAAAGGTGGCGCTCCAAAAATTCCTGGGAAAAAAGCACGCGGGTCTTCTATTGAAAAGGTATCTTTTGGCGGTGAACGTAAAAACGTCAAGGGAACCTTTGAGGATGCCGATAAGCTTTCCAGGCAATATCTACATGAAGTAGATAAGATGGAAAAGGAAAGTTAACGGTATATATAGGTAAATAAAGTGGCTGGACAGGAATTCCAATATATCCAGGACATCCTGAAGGAATTTTACGCTCCTGCAATCGTAAATCAGGTTTACAAGAAAGCCCCGTTCTGGGCGCAGATTCAGAAGCGTGATAAGGGTGTCTATGGTAAAAAGGTTGTTATCCCCATTCAGACGGCGTTCACGGAAGCTGTTGGTGCTCGAACTGCTAATAATTATGCCCTGCCTACCGCCTCTCGGAATAGTTACGATCAGGCCGAAGTCTACATTAAGAGGGTCTATGGTCGTATCCAGGTTGATGGTTTCTCCATTGAATCTGCCAAGGGTAAGGGCGGCTGGGTTGACATTGTTACCGCAGAGACCAAGGGTGTTTCAAACGCTTTCGCTATTGACGTTGATCGTCAGAGCATGGGGCGTGGATATTGCGTACTGGCTTGTTATGCGTCTGGTACTGGTACGACTTCTCTCGTTGTGACAGACGCTCAGGGTATTGCTAGTGAAGATACTAGCCCTGCAAAGTGGCTTAGGGCTGGGATGGTAATTGATAGCCATGATATTTCCAATTCATATACGAAATTGGACAATAGCTTGACTATTAGTTCTATTTCTGGTTCTACGCTAACGCTTGATGCTGCTTGTAGTGGTACACTTGCTACTGGTGATTTTATTGTTCGTGAAGATACACTGGCCTCTGCTGCTACTCCTACTGCTGCTAGCGTTGGTGAGATGATGGGAATTGACGGTATCGTTGATTCAGCCGATGGTTTGTGGGATTTTGAAGGTATTGACCGTGGTACAGTTCCTACTTGGTGTGCGTATGAAAGTTCTACTTCCCAGGTTATTAGTGAAAACGTAATCCAGGGATTGCTCGACCAGATTGAACAGAACACCGATGGTGAGGCTGTAAACTTGGCGCTTACTACTTATGATCTTCGAAACAAACTAATTGATATCATCCGTGGTGATCGAATGATTGACACGATGGACTTGGTTGGTGGTTGGAAAGCTCTTAAGTATGTTGGTGGTCAGGTTGAATTGCCTATTATGGTGCATAAGAATTGCCCCGCTGGTTATTTCTACGCCGTTTCTCTTCCTCATATTACCTTCTTTACCCTGCAGAATTTGATTTGGGACGATAAGGGTGGTGGCGTTGTGAAGCCTGTGGCTAACTATGATGCCTACGAATCTTGGTTCAAGATGTATGGCAATATTGCAACGGATTGTTGCAATGCTCATGGCAAACTGACTGGTTTGACCACTTCATAATTGTTTGTATATTAAGTCCAAATGGGGGTTTGGATAATCCAAGCCCCCATAAGGCATTTTTAGGAGTTAACATGCACGTTCCTACTTGGTTTGCTAGGGATTTATCTCTCATTCATCCTAAGTATTTTGCTCATTATGATGAGAGATCGGGAACGTGGAGAATTCGGAAATGGCTTGGTATGTATTCTCATCCATATACAGTGGAAGAGAATAGTGTATTAATTTGTATCGTTAGATATCCTACGCTAGATACACGTATTCTATCTGACATTAGGCGTGGCCTATACCTTGCCACTAAAGCAAAGGAAATAGCACAGAGAATAGATGCATCTAATGCCCGACTAATGGAATCAGGGGATGTAGAAACTGAATATGTATCTAGGTATATGGCAAAGGATATTTATAGACATTACAGGGAGCCTCGCGTGATTGGTGGGGTCTCTGGTGGAGATAGGCCTTGGAAGTATTAACATGAGTTTAACTGCTGCAAATGGAACAACCCTTGTAAGGAGTCTTATTAAAGAGGCTACGGCTTCGTTCTGGACTGATGCAGAGGTTACGCTTTACCTTACTGCAGCAGAACAGACAATATGGGCTAAGTATTCTCCTTGGCTATATGAGACATATAAAAGTTGGCATGACTTTGCCATTACCGCTACTGCTGATTTTACAATATCAACAGCAATTGCATCTGATGTATATAAAATAGCCAATATTTTGGTTAAGGAAGATGGTGATAAATTACTCTATATACATCATGACGAAATGTATAAGTATAAAGATTGGACTACTGGATATCCTGTTGCGTGGACATATAAGGGAAAAACAAAGGTAACTCTTTTTCCAACGCCTAGTTTTGTAGATACAGATTATCTTGAATGTTTCTATATGCCTACCTATACTGATCTAACTAGTTTTCCAGATAGCCTACAGATGCTTTGTTGCGTTGAGGCTGCTATATTGGCAAAGACTAAAGATGAAGGCGTTGACCAATACTTGATAGAACTTCGTAATTGGCATGAACAAGCAGCTATGCTTGACTTGACCATGTCATCCATGGGGAAGGTTGAGGTATTTCCAGACTTTATGGAAGAAGATACATTGGAATAAAATATGTCAAGGCTTCAGCTTATTGGTGATTTTTCTTTATCTGATTTCAAATTTGGCTTGGATTGGACATCTAATTCAGTAGCAGTCAAAGATCAATGGTTAATCAATGCCAAGAATGTTAATTTATCTACAACTGGAACAATTTCTAAAAGACAAGGATGTAGCGCATTTCCAACGACAAATGCACAAATGGAAAATGCTGCTGTAACATCCATATATGAATATAATGCTCCAGATGGTAATAATTATATATTAGCTGCTTGTAACCAAACGCTATGGAGGCGCAATGCAAATACTTGGACAGCATTAAAAACTGGATTAACCGCAAATTCTTATTATAGCTTTGCATCTACTAATGGTTATTGTTTTATTACCAATGGTACAGATGATATGTTTAAACTTAAGAATACTACTGTATATACAACCATTGGATTGGATGCTCCGACGGTAACTCCAACTGTTGCATTGTCTGCGGTTGGATATACAGCTATTACAGAAGATTATAATGCAGAAACTAATGTTACATTTTATAATTTAAGGAACGAAACTGCTCGTACAAAATTAGCACAAACATTTACCATGCAGCAAGAAGGCATTGTCACATCAATAGTGTTACATTGTGCAAAGATAAGCAGCCCGACAGGAAACATGTGGGTAAGCATATATTCAGATGGTGGCAGTGGCCCTGGGGTTATAGTGGGCTCAATTAGCGCAACCGTAGACGTTAGTACTATTAGCGCAACGCATGAAAATGTTACATTTACATTGTCTGACCAGCCAACATTATCTACAAATACTAAATATTGGCTTGTCATTGAAGCTGATTATGCAATAGGAACTGACTACATTAGGGTATTTAGAAATGCAACTGATTATACTGGCGGTGCTAGTTATTATTACAATGCTACATCGTGGATATATGCAGGGGCAGATTTTAATTTTCAAATAACATTTAATAAGCCAGCCAATGTAACTGGCAGATATAAATGGGTTTATGCATGGAAAACATCCAGTGGGCTCATTACCAATTATTCACCAGCCAGCGAAGCCTATATTGTTCGGGCACAAACAGCAACGGTCACTTGCAAATATTCTACAAATTCTGAAGTTACATATGTTATGCTATATCGAACATTTGATATGGGAGATGAAGACTCAACTGATTATTTTTTAGTCAGTGAAACAGCAAATCTCGTAGCTGGCGGTGATGTAGCTATTGTAGATGCCAAGACAGACAATGACCTAACAACAAAGGCTGAAAATAATAATACAGCCCCTCAGTTAGCAAAATATCTTGTTGTCTATCAAGATAGGCTGATATATGCAAATTGTCCAGATGAAACAGACGGACATTCTTTGTTTATGATTAGTAAAGTAGGCTCTCCTGAATCTGTACCATCTGCTAATTATCATTATTTTGATAGAGATGATGGCAATGAAATAACTGGAATAGCAATGCTACCAGATTATCTTGTTATTTTTAAGAAGAATAAAATTGCTACTATGTCAAGAGATTTTAGTGAATGGAATACAATTTCTAGGGGAATTGGATGTATCTCCCCATGGGCTATCATTACATTAACTGATAAAATTGTATTTTTATCTGAAGAAGGACCAAAGTGTACAGATGGAAAAACTGTTTATGATATTAGCAAAAAATTGTTAGCAATATCAGAAGCAACGTTAATGGCTAATGTTTGGGATATAGAAACTGGTATTTGTTCTTCTGGTGTATATTATCCATATAGAAAACAATTTTTCTTTAATTTATATAATAATGGTGAAATTATGCTTGTAGGCCATTGGCTTGCATCATTATATATGGAAATTACACCTGAATTTGCTCAAGATGATAATTATGTTGGATGGACTTATCATCAATATCTAAATCATACAATAACCACCTTAGGAACATATACTAATGGCGACGGAATAACAAAGATATTGGCTGGAACATATGATGGTTATGTATATGAATTAGATTATGGTAGTTGTTATTATGATGTACGATATGATGGAACACAATATGATATACCAGTGGAGATTACAACTGGATGGACATCGCTTGGCATTTCGCCATCTGCTACTAAAACAATAAGA
>CAZKZX010000082.1:0-7069 GCA_964557335.1 uncultured Methanomicrobia archaeon
GTAATAAAATACATTGTGTCCTTTCGTGAAAGCAATTGTATAAGTACGGTGTCATCTCCGACAGAGGAAGAGCTCACGGCAAAACCAGGAGCGTTTTCCAGAATAGTCGGTGTCATAGCTGGTGGCGTATTTGGCGTTGTGCTTGGCGCAATCCTCGGTGGGGTGTTCAGTGCTGTGATCTATCTTTTTTTCAACGTGCTATTCAGTTGGTTCGTAAACATAGCTGCTGGCGTATATCTGGGTGGAGTGATAGGCCTGATGATTGGCGCAATGATCGGACTCATGCGCGGTGGAGATACCTACATAGCATTTTATACGGTGTTCTACACTGTGTTCGGCGCCGTAGTTGGAGTACTAGTCTACTTATCTCTTGTGAAATTACCTAGCGCATTTCCTGGTGTCATTACTGGAGAGATTGAGCTTGGTGGACTGATAGGTGGCATTGCTGGTTGCATTGCTGGTGGAATTAAAAGTCTACACATGCGAAAGCCTCTTGGCGTATTTTTCAGTGTCGTTGGCGGCGCTGTTGGAAGTGCAGTCGGCGGCGCAATATTTGGAGCATATTTTTGGGCACACATTAGTCCTACTATAGATGTGGTAATAGGCTTGGTAATCGGCTTAGCCATCGGCGCTATGGTTGGGTACAACAATTACCGAGATGTGAAAATGCCGTTACAACAATATTTTCGTAGCTAAGCTATTCGAATGCGTAGAAAAATGTCCCCAACAACGGTAACTGCTTTTGATCGGAAGTGTGTGTCAAAAAATTTGATACTTAGTGTGGGTCACCTCTTGTTTTTTGAATCTCTTAATCTTTATTTTTGTTCCGCTCTCCTCTGACTTTCGGGTAAAGTAGGTAAAAGTAGGGTGAAAATTGTGCGAATAGCTAATCACAATATGCCTCGTCAAAGGTGTCCACGTTATTTAAGATAATGATCCATTTAATTAATTTATACAAAAATTTAGTGAATAAAGTATAAATTACTACAATTTGATGTGCGCTCTGTTAAGGGGTTTGAAGTTCATATCAGCTAAACACTATTTAATTACGTCGAGATATTGCCCAATTACAACTCCATAAAGATAATGCTAAATGTGATAATACTGCTAATTTTTCTAAGGCTATAAGACCGAAGTATTTCAACCACTGACTTAGGTCTTCTTGAAGCGCGAGAAGTCGGAAAAAGGTCGGGGTAAGCCCATTTTTTTCGATCAACAATTTGACATCTAAGAAAGGCTTACACGCACACAACAAAACGAATGGCTATAGAGTCGAGAGCATATCAGTATCGTTGCGTCTATTTGGGATCCTAAATTAGAAGTAGAAAGTGAAAACATGGTGCCAGAATGGTTTTATTTCGCAATTCTCTCGCTCATTTTGATTTCTATTGTCAACATCGTTGACAAAATACTCGTCTCAAACTATTCGATTACCCCTTTAGCATTCGTTATGATTCTTGGAGCTACCAGCTTCATGCCCTTCGTAACCCTTCCATTTTTTAGGCTCACAGCTCTCTCTTTATACGTAATCATACCAACGATACTGGTAGGATTTATTCGCATTTATTACACCTTGCCCTATTTCACTGCGCTTACCATAGAAGAGGTTTCGCGCGTTGTTCCTTTGCTACAATTGACGCCGATCTTTGTGCTCGGGCTCTCTAGTATTGTTCTAAATGAATCGCTGAAGGCTGACAATTACGTTGCGTTTATACTGTTAGTCCTCGGGGGGACGTTGTTCTCGATAAATCCGAGAAAAGGTCTGCGGCTGTCTGCTGCATTTTACCTCATGATCATTTCATCATTTTTGTTAGCGGTATACAGCATCGCGCTGAAGTACCTCTACTCTTTTAACGACTTTTATACCATTTTTATATGGGTACAGGTTGGTTCGTTTCTTGCATTTTTTCAGTTGTTTACACTGAAACGTTTCAGAAATTATCTTACTCAGACGTACAAAACCAGTAACAAACGCATTGGAGTGGTTATTGTAGGAGAGCAAGCAGTGGCGTATGTCTCGCTTGCTTGTTCTAATTATGCGATTTCTCTTGGGCCAGTGGCGCTCATTAGTGCACTTGGGTCAGTACAACCGCTTTTTGTGCTCCTCCTCGCCACGATGCTATCTCTGCAGTTTCCACGAGTGCTTGATGAGAGCATGTCACGTGCGGACTTTTTACTCAAAGGGTTTGGCATCATTGCCATTGTCGTGGGGGCTTATATTATTAACTTTATGGCTTCATAACCGCAGCATAAAAATGATGAAGTGTCGTTAAGTGCACTGCCGCATACCCCGTTGAACAAACAATTTAAGGCTAAATCGAACGTCTTTCCCTTAAATTTAGTCAGTCTGCGCCACCGATACATTAATATTAATGAACAAGTTAATTACTTGAGATGACCCCTTTTACTGCTTTAACTACGTTAATGGGGGTTACCTTAAAGAATTATGGTTGGTGAAAAAATGGCTAGGGAAATTACGTTTGGAATAGAGTTTGTTCCCAACATGCCGCCAAATCAGTGTGCTGATAGAGTCAAACTAGCGGAAGACAACGGATTTAAGTATGCTTGGATAACAGATCACTACAACAACAGAATGGTTTATCCAATGCTGACGCTCATTTCACTAAAAACAGATACTATCAGGCCTGGAACAGGCATTACCAATCCCTTCACTAGAAACCCCTTGATTACGGCTAACGCCATTGCAACGATAGACGAAATTTCTGGTGGTAGGGTTAACTTGGGCATGGGCCCAGGAGACAAGGCGACATTTGATAGGATGGGATTCGGGTTTCCGGCTCCGGCGATATGGAAAGGAGATTGGACCATTAAAAAACCGATGTCTGCTATAAAAGAGGCAAAGCAGGTTATCTACAAACTGCTTGCAGGAGAGAGAGTGGACTTCGAAGGAGAGACGTTAAAGGTCACTGGAGCAAAACTCGACTTTACCGGCCCCCAGAAGGCAGATGTGCCATTTTACATGGGTGCACAAGGACCAGGGGCACTAACGACCGCCGGAGAAATCGCAAGTGGAGTACTTATTAACGCGTCTAACCCGAAAGACTATAAAGCGGCGATACCGAACATAGAAGAAGGAGTTGGAAAAAGCGGTAGGGCCATGAGCGCGTTCGACGTCGGTGCATATACAGCCTTTTCAGTAGGACCTGATCTTGCAAAGGCGAGGAAATCTGCAAAGATCGTCGCGGGCTTTATCACGATGGGATCTCCGCCCCCCGTTCTGGCGAGACATGGAATTAACCCCGGTACAGCTAAGGCAATCGCCGATGCGATTGGTGCAGGTAAGTGGGGAGATGTCGGTGGTCTCGTTGACGACAACATGATTGACGCATTTGTTATAGCTGGTGATGCAGACTTATGTATCAAGAAGATCCAAGAGCTCTTGGACACTGGCGTCACACAAGTGGTTGTCGGATCTCCGACCGGTCCTGATGTTGAAGAAGCTATCAGGATATGTGGTAAGGACATCATTCCATCATTTAAGTAACCTTACCGTTCATAACAGATGAAACAGCAATCCCCATACCCAAACTTAAGCAAAAGGGTTTGGGGAATTTAATTTTATTTTCCTTACGTCTTCAATTTTAAAGTTTGTTACACAGAAGTTATCTAACGCTACCGATAAATGAGAGACTGGTCTAACACCGTTTAAAAGACAGTAGATCTCTCTTAACTACCTAATTTTGATGCCGCAGTATTACAAATGATGCCGTATCCCTCGCATCTATGCTTCAATAAATTTTCGTATATTGAAGTGCGGTAAGGTGGAGTGAGATGAAAATGGCCACTCCAGTTTTTTTTGGGGCTTCAATTATTAGTCAGCAGGAATCTCTGGTAGAACATTGACGTTCAACACCTACAGGTTCCACGTTTAGTAAGGAGCTTCAACGATCTACTTATTCGATTTACCAACAGCCAAACATATGTGCGTTGAGTCCATCATACGTCCTCGCCATCAAATGCTAGTTATGGGTGAGTTGTGCTTACGAATTGTGATAGCCCTTTCTTACGGGGGGGACCTCACTAAGTCTTAATTAGTGGGTAGAACATAACATCTATAGATAGAAAAAAATCTGTCATCCTAGCTGTGTGCCAAAATCATTTAGATATTTAGGTTTACACATCACCCGCAAACTATGACGTCATATAGAACTTGTTTTGAGACAACCTTGGTATTTCGTCTCTTACACCCAAGAATTCAGGAAGTATTGCAAGATCGGTTCGAAACACCTTCCGAGGCCCAGCAAGGTACAATCTCACACATATTAGAGGGCAAAAACGTCCTTTTAATTGCACCAACAGGCACGGGCAAGACTGAATCAGCCATGCTGCCAATTTTTAGCAAGCTGATCGGTCAAAGCGACAGACAAGGCATATCAGTGCTGTACATAACCCCGCTTCGGGCACTTAACCGCGATATGCTCGACCGTCTCGAGTGGTGGGGTAAACAGCTTGCTATCTCTATTGAGGTGAGGCACGGTGATACAACGAAATACGAGCGTCGACGGCAGACCCTCCAGCCGCCAGATATGCTTATAACTACCCCGGAGACCCTCCAAGCGATCCTCATGGGAAGGCGACTTAGGGAGAATCTCAAAAGCGTGAAATATGTTGTTATTGACGAAGTTCACGAGCTTGCAGATTCAAAGCGAGGTGCTCAACTCGCATTGGCGCTTGAACGGCTCATTGGCATTGCCGCGGATTTTCAGCGGATAGGGCTATCAGCTACTGTTGGCAGTCCTCACGAGATCGGGAAATTTCTTGTGGGAACTAAAAGACAGTGCACTATTGTTGAAGTTTCGGCCTCAAAAATGCTTGAGTTCAGCGTCACAAGACCTACCGTAACTGAGATCGATTACGCCGTTGCAAGGAGGAAGCTTGTTGACCCCGAACTTGCAAGCCACGTGAGGCTTATAAGGAAAATCGTTGATGAGCATAAATCGACCCTCATCTTCGTAAATACGCGTCAGGCAGCCGAAGCTCTTGGCGCGATGTTCAGAGGTACAGACATCGGCGTGCACCACGGGTCGCTCTCGCGAGAGGCGAGAATAGAGGCTGAAAATGACTTTAAGTCAGGCATCTTAAAAGGACTGATTTGTACCTCCTCGATGGAACTGGGAATAGACATCGGGGATGTGGAGCACGTAGTACAGTATATGTCCCCGCGCGAAGTAACACGGCTGCTCCAGCGAGTTGGACGTGCAGGGCACAGGATTGGCGAATTGTCGCGCGGCACGATTATTGCAACTTATTCGGATGATGAGCTCGAATCGTGGGTAATTACTGATATGGCAAAGCGAAGTGATATTGAGCCCGTAAATGTTCACAATGGCGCGATGGATGCATTAGCCAATCAGTTGTGCTTTATGGTGCTAGACGGTGATGTTTCAATTAATAAGGCACTGGCAATTATAAGGAATGCGCACCCTTACAAAGATGTGACTCTCGAAGTGCTCGCTGACATCATCAAGACGTTACGAGATCAACGACTTTTGAAGGTAGAAATTCAGGGCAATAAAGGCACGATTAAAAGGCGAGCTAAAACAAGGAGGTACTGTTATGAAAACCTCTCAATGATCCCTGATGAAAAACGCTATGTCGTATACGACACCGTAAATGGCAAATTTGTTGGGGCTCTCGATGAATCGTTCGTCATCAATTTTGCGTCTCCAGGAGCGGTATTTATTATGAAGGGGGAGATGTGGCGGGTGCTCGAGATTGATGAAGACAGGATAAAAGCTGAACCGGTTGAGACGACAACCGGGGAGATTCCAAGCTGGATTGGCGAACAAATCCCTGTTCCCTTTGAGGTAGCAACAGAGGTTGGCCGTATCAGGGAATGGTTGTTCAATTTGATAGATGATCACGAGTACGCCATAGGTGAGATCGTGGCCCGCTATCAGACTGACATTATGACGGCTAATGACGTCATGCGCCTAATAGAACGGCATAGAGGATTCCCCCTGCCAACCGATAAGAGAGTGGTCGTAGAGTCGGCTGGGAAGTCTGCGGTGATCAATGTTTGTTTTGGACACAGAGTCAACGAGACCATCGGGCGCGTCATAACATCTCTCCTCGCCGCACGATTTGGTTCAAGCGTAGCGATGGAGATCGATCCGTACCGGATCAAGCTTGAGCTTCCTAAAGTCGTAAGCGCAAAGGCGATAGCTCAGCTAATTAATGATGTAAAGCCAGAATTTGTTGAACCGCTAATTGAAGTAACGTTGAGAAACAGCACGCTCTTGAAGTGGAAGATCGTGCATGTTGCGCGAAAGTTCGGCGTGCTTGAACGCGACGTTGACTATGACCGCTTAAATCTCTCCAAGCTAATTGACATTTACAGAGACACGCCAGTCTACCGAGAGGCAGTGCGCGAGATCTTGCACGACAAGCTCGACGTACGGCGGGCGCGAGATGTGTTCAAACAAGTGGCAACAGGAGAAATAACAGTTGTAACGTCAAAAGTTAGTCCAATTGGATCAGCAGGTTACTCTGGTGCGAGAGAATTGCTAGTACCCGAAAATGCCGACCGGTCAATACTACAGGCATTAAAAAATAGGATCATGAACGACCGGGTCATTTTGTTCTGCGTCACGTGCAAAAAGTGGAAATCGAAGCGAAATGTGGGACGCGTGCCGGAGCATCCCGAATGCCCACTGTGTGGTTCAAAGCTCATAGCTGCTCTGAAACCGTGGGAGGATGAAGAAATAGTCTTGTTGAACAAGCAGGAGGGAATTAAGACAGCTGAAGAAAAAGCAAGGACAAGGCGCGTCTACAGGAATGCTAATCTCGTGCTGTCTCACGGTAAGAAAGGTGTCATTGCCTTAGCTTCACGGGGGCTTGGCCCGGAGTATGCCTCGAAGGTTATCAGAAAATCGCGTCTTAATGAGGATGGTTTTTACCGGGACATTTTGAAATACGAGCGCCACTACACAGCCACACGACGATTCTGGCACGACTGAGCATTTTAACCGCACTGACAGGGTACATTAATCAATTTCACTTGCTGTGATTTTACATATTCATTTTTCTAGCATAAAGGGCTATTCTA
>CAZKZX010000083.1:0-6858 GCA_964557335.1 uncultured Methanomicrobia archaeon
ACATCCCCTGCACTTCAGCGAATTCATTTTTTAGGCATCCAAGTTGATACCGTAACTCAGTCATTAGTTTATCATTCTGTGTATCACACCTTCGCAGTTCAAGATCCCTCTCTAGTCGATAATTTTACAGCAAGCGTTGGTGATGGTACTCCGTTCACCGAGGATCAGTAGTTTTATACAACATGCTCGCCGTATACCTCGCTATGATCCAAACGGAGGTGAGATATAGATGAAGCGAGCAATACTAGCGGTCTCTCTGTGTTTACTATTGGTAGGCACCATTGGCACCGCTGCAGCAAGCACAGTGGCAGTTCCAATTGCGGGGAAGTCAACCAGCTGCAGTCATGATGTCCTCGGCCCAAATGGTAAGGTATGCGGTAAGATTGTGATTGACAAGAGCTCTGGTACATTCTTCAGCAACTGTTATGGCCTTACACCCGGTAAAGAGTGGAAGTTGGTCTATCACGTGACTGGCCTCCTCGGAAGTGCGTTTATCAAGTCTGGCGTTGCGAATCCTTGCGGGGCTGTGCATCTAATGGGCACTCTCGATCATAGTCAGCTCGACCTGCTCAATCGCCCTGGACAATTCTCGGTCGTATTATACGTACCATAAAGGGCCTCCTCGCGGACAAGTGGTGCTATTGCTGTGGCGGGGAAGCACAGCGCTCGCTGTCTTTCCTACCCCGTCGATTTTTTGTTCTTGAGTTTTTTGTTCGATATTTCCAGGATTGTCACCGGATTGACTTTGTGTATCCCGATCTGCGCAGTCAGCAGCTGCATGAAGGAACCGATAGTTCCCATCATGATTACCGGCACCTAACGTTTCTGGATGAGTGTTGATGGTCTTGTCTATATGACCGCCCTGTCAGTACAACGATGATTTTATAAGAAAAGACGTGATATTGGTCACTGATGTCGATATACGACTGCCTGAAGTAGCCGTTTTAAATTATTGCTCATGAACGGCAGTAGGCCAGTCTGACTTGCAAGGTACGACAACCATGACAACTATCACGGGTTATGTGTACAAAGACGAGAATGACACCGCTCAGTATGATCCATCTACGGACATCACCATAGCGGGTGTGACCATAACGACCACGTCAAATGGCGAGGTAGTTACCACGACTACAGGTGACGACGGGAAGTATGCTCTCGACGTCTTGCCTGGAGCAACCTATACCCTTGAAATTTCGCTTCCGGCGGAAATATTGTGCTATAGCCCCGAAGAACGGAGATGGGCGACCGATCACAGCACAATAACAGGTGAGCAAACTGTTGACGTCCCTTTGAACCCCACGCAACAAGTCGTTGTTAATATTGCTGCTCAATACCTTCCCCTGAACTATGGCCCTCCCGATTTTCGCTATCGAGTGTGGCACTCAGGTCCCATTTTCACAGGTAGTCCCAACACAATCTTGGTGCATGGAGCAGTCATTCCTTTCCTGTGGCATGATAAAAAGACGCCTAACAAATGTTTCCATCTACTGGATTCTTTCTTACAAAGTAAACGTTACCATCAACATAACGTGTGGGATTTTGAATATGCCAATTGGTGCATACTTGGAATGTGCTGCAACTACGACAACCTAAAAAAGTATGGCGATGAACTAACAGAAACTATAAGCAGTGTAAGAACGTGGAATCCAGACAACGGCGTCAATATCATCGCTCACTCCTTTGGTGGGTTGATAGCCAGATACGCGGCTCAAAATATGCCTACTAGAGCTGTCAATAAGATTATCACGTTGGATACCGGACATTTCGGATTTGAGATCGCTCAGCTCGCAGATGAATTTACCGACGCGCAGATTGATTGCGTAGTACAAGTGAGACCAGGAAGTGAGTTCCTATATAAGCTGGATGGTGCCTTTATTCATAATAAGTATAAACTGCTGTCATTAGCCGCGAGCGAACCGCTCTTGGTAACGGTCGTTAGCTGGACATCATCAAGTTTGGTAGAGGTTTCTAGCGATGGAAGCACTAGACCTGATTCAATTAACACGCCATTTGTTATTGTAGAGCACGTAAACCATAAAAGCATCTCGGAAATTAACGATGTTAACCACCCAGTAGTAGAACCAATTGAACGTCTCATTAACGATGACTCCGTCGACCAACATTCGCAGCCATCGGGAGATCCATATTTTACAGTCGTGTTGAGCAAGAAGCCGCAATCAGAATATCCAAAACTGTGGTCAGTAGTAACGTTGCCGAGTGGACACCAAAAACTTGAGTGTGTGCGAGCTAATAAGAACAACATAGATGATCCTAGTACGGGATACCACGCCGTAGTTTTCAATGTGAAAGACGTAGTTTTCAATGTGAACGATGTTCAAGCTGATAAGAAGAAGATAAAAATCGAATATATTTCTGGTAAATACGAGGATGGCCAGCTATCTAGAGGGCAATCTACCATAAGGACTGACGTCATACACAATTGATCGCATAGGGTCAAAATCATGAACATATTTCGTAAGCGGATGCCGATTATGCGCCAACTCGCTTTATCTTATGTTGACATAAAGACGAATATGCGATTTGATTGATCTCATCATACTAGATCACCACATCCTCGGAAAGCGCACGTAAGCCGCCTGTCATAAAATGATAGTTGCCCAGTAAGAGAGATTCTTTGTTGCCGTCTCTCTTTTAAAAGCGAGCATTATTAAATAGCAGTTTCATAATACAATGATGCGCTAGTCTCGCCGTCAGTGAGGGAGCGATGGATACATGAACATAAGAATGCGAATAACAAGTTTATCAATCATAGCGTTATTGATGCTCTGCGCACTGAGCAGTGCAGCAGCATCACCGATTAAAATAACGACCGCCGCTCACAACGAATATATAACAGGTGCAACTTCTCAGCAGGAAACCATGCTCGCTATCTTGCTAAGCAACAACACAACAAAGATTAACGAACCGGTGTATCTCGGTGGTGTTCTGTGGTCAGGTACGCAAAGCGCACTAAACTGCATCGAAAATGCGCGGGTGACCATTCAACGGTTGAGCACTAACGGAACATGGATACCCATCGGCACCGCCACAACTGAGAAAGATGGAGAATATAAGGGCACGTTCACCATGTCGCTGACCCCTAGAGCTGCGGGGGTCATCATCTTCAGGGCGACTTATGATGGCGATGACCGATTCGCGCCTTCTGTGAGTAATGTGGTTACGTTGACAGTGTATTAATGGATAAAAACACGACAGTTGCCACCGTACACCTTCTCTTCTCCTCCCTCCTCCCCCCTTTTCTCTGGCTGTTTGTTGTAGTATTCACTTCTTGAAAGTGACGTTTGTATTCAGTTCTCTTTCAGTTCTGTTTAAAGCAAAGTGGTTGTCTTCAAGCGATGGTGTCTTTCGTGTGAGATTTACAACATCACCGACAACATTACCGCAGATTACAGCATTACCCAAGACGTCCAAGCGTGCTATTAATAAATAAGCGGATGGATTTTTTCAATATACCATATATGTGGGCAACTGTGTAGACAGAATTCGAAGAGAGGTTCAAACTATAAGAAATGGATGGTCACGTCGAAAGGGCATCTACAGGCAAAACTGCTGCGTGCATTTTCAACGTCGTTTTCATTATGGATTTTTGACCTAAATTGAGGGGGATACACTTGTTATCCAATAACGCGCGATAAAGAGCATATAGAGCTTAAGCACGATCATTTTGCAAACTTTTATGTAACAAATAAAATAAAAGGTAAAGAGTAACAAAATTGTTGGAGTGTAAATGGCTGTCGTACAAGACGTTTTGATACCCCAAACACCACTTGACGAACGCTTAGCTTCTTACATCCCCCCACGAGACACCTGGAATCCCGCCGATGAGGCTCTTTATAAAGCGATCGACCTGTACCGGGTACCCCTAGAAGAAGCTCAATACATGCAGCTAAAGGCCATAAAATACGCGTTCGCACACCATTTCCACAACAACAACTTCTATCACAAGTACTGCGAAATGAGGGATGTCCGTCCTGATGATATCAGGACCGTCGACGACCTTAACAGGATCCCCCTCATCCCGGATGTTTTCTTCAAACAGTACCCTTCCGGGAAAGATTTTGCGCGCTGGCTCGCAGGCGTGTTTACCGGCGACCTACCAAAAATCGTCATAAAGGGTTCCAATCCAACGTATGACGATGTGATCAACGCCTTTAACGCGGCGGGCTTAGTCATCACCTACAGCAGTGGCACGAGCGGACGGTTCACGTTTATCCCGCGGGACCAAAAGACGTTCTTAGCTTCTGAATATGCGATCGCAAAGTCCATTGTAAGCATGAACTCTAGAAGCCTCGAGGAGAGCCACGAATTCCTGTTGTTTCCTGACCCGAAGAAGACGGATATCTTCATAGGAAAGGTCACCGCGGTTAACTTTGACATATTTAAAGACATACAGGTGGCTATTGATCGCGAGCTGACCACTGACATCATAAAAACGGCTATGAGTGAGAAAAAGAGTCTCAAAGGGAAGTTGGTCTCGTATGTCCAAAACCGCATGAGTCAGAAGATAGTCGATCGAGTCATACGGTGGCTCGAGCGCTATGACAACACAGAGGAGAACATCAGGCTTGTCGGCCCGCCCTTTCTCCTTTACCAGATAATGGCTAAATTACGAAAGGAGGGGAAGCGCTTCGATTTTGGAGAAAGAGGCATGGTTGCGACGGGCGGCGGTTGGAAAATCAATGAAAGTGTACGCATCCCGCACGCAGACTTTAGGAAGCAGGTAGAGGACGTGCTGGGCATTCCTGAAGCGCTTTGCGCTGATATTTACGCGATGGTTGAAAGCAATGGATTTATGTTACAGTGCCCTGAAGGTCACTACCTTCACACCCCTTATACGTATTACAAGCCTCTCGTCCTTGATGACAGCCTCATGCCGATGGGATACGGGGAGTGGGGACGCTTTGCCTTCCTCGACGCGATTGCACAGAGCTACCCCGGCTTTGTTATATCAGGTGACAGAGCGCGGATGCTTGAGCGCTGCCCCGTCTGCGATAGACCCGGCCCCGTGCTCGAGCCGGAGATTGAGCGCGCGAAAGGTGAGGAACAACGCGGATGTGCTGAGGAATTACGCCGGGTCCTCGATGAGGATGCTGAGGAACTACGAAAGGCCCTCAGCGAGGACCACGCACGGTGATAGAAATGATGCAACGTGGTGATACAAATGACTCAAATTAGCGAGATCACAAAGCAGGAATCTACCACGCAGAAGAGTCCCTCGCAGGAGGTGCCGAGGCAGTCGAGGCTAAACCTGGTGCTATCGCTCGCTAAGATGCTGCTCAAGAACCCTGCCGTCTTCAGAACGTTCAGGGTCATGGGTCCCGATGAGGAACGGTACGTCCGCCCACCGAGGCAGTACGAAATCCCTCCGTTTCACGAAAGTATGAAGTACTGCACCTCCAACGAGAAGTACCTCAGGCCCACGCGCTGGTGCAACCCCCGTGAACCCGACGTCGTCGCGATGGCGAACGAACTGGGCGCCTACGAACTGCCAGACTACGAGTTCGCGGCGGCGTCGTTAGAGTTTGTCAAGACCAAAATGACGTTTGAGATGTGCCCCGCTGATAGTGTAGGGGCGACGCTACGGCGAGGCACCGGATCGTGTTTCCACTTGATCAACGTGTGGATCGCCCTCTGCAGATCCGCCGGGATTAAGGCGAGGTACAAGATTTATGAGATAGTACTTAGCGAAGGTATGCAGAGTCAGTTCGTGGTTGCAGACCCATTGATTTTGATGTTGACTGACTCGGCAGGGGGTGGTCTCCTTGAGGCAGAGGGTGAGGCGTGCGTCGATGGCAAATGGATGGTAGGACAGCCGGTAGCTAGCCCCGAGTTACATGCGCATGCTGGTCACCCAATAGCGAAGTTGGGGGAGACCTTACGCGGCGTGGAAGGTGCATCAGACGTACGCATTGATGCGGTTCCAGGGACAATGATCCACCCTGAGTCCGCCCCCTCTCAAATTACCAGAGGCTTGCAGATCCTCACATGGCTGGCGCCTGCGTCGATAGAGCGAATGAACGTCGATCTACAGAAGAAGTATGAGCTCGGGAGAAAGATAATCGAAGAGGCAGGTGGGATAGAGGCATACGACCAGAAGACACGGGAGAAGTACAGGTGCCTCTCGCCGACAATGGAACTCAGCGACGACGAAGCACTAGTCTTTGAGGAGTGACTAGGTAAGGACAGCCACTAGCGCCCATATATTCGCCAAAAAAGCCAGAATTTGGAACACTCCCCGTACGTTTCCCCACCGCCTGAACCCGTCAAAGGCCTTCTGCAGCGCCGATGTGTCGTCACCAATTCGCCTCACACTCATCATAATCGGCGCGGCCTTAACGGTGGCCAACAATCCCCCGAGCACCAACACTACAGACAAATAGACGGGTAGGGCTGCCTGTGCTGGAGCAGTATGGTCGAGCTGGAAGAAAACCGCTGCAGCAACGGTAAAAAGAGCGCCGCTAATTGCCTCTGTGGGATACAGAAAGAATCCATTTTCCAAATCTGCGTGTCGGCTATAAGCCGCCCAAGCGTGTACATCAACCTTGCGCCAGGCCGGCATCTGGACGAGGCCCCGGTCGATATTTCCCCCGGCAAGGAAACCGTTGAATATGGTTGCCGCGGTGATGAGGCCACACGTAGCTATGGAAGTTATTTCTTCTTCCCCCCACTTTCTTAAAGATTTATCTCCTCCTCTACAAGCTATGTATTTTAAATTATCTCTAATTTAACGAGGGTTGAACGGACAACCTAGCCGTACGTCCTTCGTGGCACATATGTAAATCTTGAACAACTTACTTCAGGTTAATCGTGACAGCGTGTACATACTCGCCAGCTTCT
>CAZKZX010000084.1:0-6786 GCA_964557335.1 uncultured Methanomicrobia archaeon
CGAAATCTGTGAAGCGCTGGCTGATGTGCACGAAAAGATTGCTGATTTTGTTATACTGCCACGGGGCGGTAGTATCTAGGTGGGCCGGATATTGTTTCGTTGTTAGTGCTGTGCTGTTTATTGTCGGCAGTAGTGGGAGGGTCGAACTCTCCTATATGCTTTTTTAAAATTGGAAGGTTGCACGGACACACTATTGTTAAGACTGCCTAAGGCAAGTACGGCATTTAAATTATGCAATGGAGTGCTTGGTTTTACACTGCCCCTTATTTTTTAAAAAAATCTGTAACTTCAGTTCATACAAATTAACATACAAATTAATTCATTCCGCACTATAGAACTGATTATTCAATGACATTTTTAAATCTGGAGTTAAAAAGTCTAAGACACGATTTAAGTGTTGTTCTGCTGGTTATTTTGTCACCTTACCCGACAGGAATTAACCCTTATCCGTTTGAAATCATAAAAAACGCCATTCTCACATTAATATGCGAATATTTGTCTCGGCGTTTGTACTCTTGTTATCCTCCAATTAAGGTCACGTTTTATCGTTTCGGTATACTATCAATTAGAACCCTCAAAATGTAACTATAGCGTTTTAGAAAATTAAAAATAAGAGCGAGTAGACTGTCATCAGTGTGAAATGGAAAGTTGCTGTCACAGTAGTAGTTGCGGTAATTTTGATCGGAGCGGTTGGTGCATATGCAGTTACAAACAATAATACCATTAAACTACTAGGACAGGGCACTACTAGCAACCTTCTTTTTCAAGAGTCGACTATCAGCGCTCTCCAAGCAGGGGATTATGATGGAGATATGTCCCTTAAAGAGCTTAAAGCGCACGGCAATTTTGGGTTAGGCACCTTCAACGATCTTGATGGCGAGATGGTGTTTCTGGAAGGAACGTTTTATCAGATTAAATCTGATGGCAAAGTGTATTCAGTTAACAACTCTATGATGACACCCTTTGCTGCCGTGACATCATTCCAAGCGAACACAGAGTTTTCACTGGATGATAACGAACACGGCACTATGAATTACACACAGGTGCAAAACCAGCTCGAAGGACACTTCCCTACGAAGAATACCTTCTATGCGGTAAAAATTACAGGTGATTATACCTATCTCAAAGCACGAAGCCCACCAAAGCAGAACAAGCCATATCCGCTGCTTGTTGACGCGTTAAAAAATCAATCCGTGTTCGAATTTCAGAACATCACAGGGACGATGGTGGGCTTTTGGTCCCCTCAATACGTAAACGGGTTGAATACCCCTGGTTGGCATTTTCATTTCATCTCTACTGATAGAGCACGCGGCGGACACATCTTAGATGTTACGGTGCAACGTGCAACAGTTGAAATTCAAGAAACGAGTGGGTTCTCTGTTGATCTGCCACACAACGATGCATTTTATGCATTGAACCCCCTGTCAGGTTCTGAAACGACTTCAGGCATAAAAGTTAAAGATATATAACCGACACCTTCTCACGGAGCTCTGAATTTAGAACTGGGTATCAATAAACGATGAATCAGCAAAAAAATGGGCTCGGGGCGACTCGAACGCCCGACCTCCGCCGTGTGAACTCTCCTTTTGAGGATTTAAAGGGGTTATTTGGAGAATCGAACTCTTTTAATAGCTCCTTTTCATGTCCGTTATTATCTGCCCCTCAAGAGTGTTCTAAAACTAATAATGCAGGTCTTGCAGACCTTGAATTACCTTTTACCAAAAAAGAATTACGGAGCTATACTGAAGCCAGAAAAACGGGGCTTACCAAAAAATCAGAAGATTGGATTGAGCGCGCTTCAAAAACATTCTGGAATTTCACGTATGGGATTATCAACAAGAAACACATGGATGGATTGCTCAGACTTGCTCTGACCAACTATCGTTCTGAATCTGCCAGAGGCAAAACGTTGACGTTTGCTTAAGGTTTCCTTAAGTATTTAACAAAAACCAGATTAGATTCTCATTATTACGCTTTTGAGATGTTTCTAGATAGGCCAAAAGTACTCAAGGAACGAAAAAACGTAACGACACGCATCATTACGAAAGAAGATATCGAAAACATCCTCACATACATTCAAAAAGCTGAGCAAGAAGGCCGTATCAGCCAGTATAGAGCGCAACAGTATACCGCATTTGTGCTCTTCGGAGCATGCACTGGACAACGCAGCATGGCAACGATGATGAAGTTGACCGTAGGGCAATTTATAGACGCCATTAAAATGGAAAAGCCCGTTCTTCACGTAAAATCGTCTCAAGATAAAATTAGGATGGAGCACTACGTTCCGCTGCATCCACAAGTTATCCATGCTTTGAACATTCTTCTCGACGGTAGGGCAGATGATGAGTAATGTTCGGCTATCATAGTATGTGGATGTGGGTCAAACGAGAGAAGATTCCATTGAGTCGCATAGCAAGTCACTTTTACTTGGGAGACCTTCGCAAGTTCACTGAGCAGTATGGCGATATAATTCAATGGGACCTGTCAAATCGCGCATATATTCTAACCCACGGCGTGTCAGGGGTTGAATGGGCGCACTATCGCCATCCGCTTCCTGAATATGTGTATGATGTGTATATGCGGTACTGGTCGGATGTTGTCTTGCTTCCAACGGTTCACAGTTCTAGCGAATCCTCATTGCGCGTCTATCGCACATATTGACGGTCAAAACGCGACTCCAATTTACAGTTCTCACAGGGCATCATCTCTAAACTACACACACACACCTACATGGTTTCGAAGCCGTCCCTCGAGTAAAGCTAGACGGTGTGAATGTCGATCCCAGACTTGACGAGATAAGCGGCATATTACCGGAACATATGGGGTGGACGTCAACGCTAGTAACACCGTATAGTCAGGTTATTCCATACACTAAGTTGTGTTGGACATTAGAGATGGGGTGATCTTCGCGCCCTGTCATCGCCTCAAGAGCTTTACCGATGGACCTTCTTCAGGCGATCTGTGATGTACTTTACGTCCACTTAAAAAAGCATTACTTTATTACTAAGAAGGTTACAAGTAACAGTTTACGCAAATCTCGTTTACTATGGGGACGAAAACGCATGACAAATGCACAAGTGTCAGCATCTGACGTGTTAATTTTAAGAACCGCACCTACTGAGCGCTCATTTCGAAATAAAATTATCGGGCTCATAGCGCTGCTGGGGGTGGGAATTGACACCGCGTATCTACCAATTGCACTAGGTATAGCGGCGCTAGCGGGTGTGAGCTTTAATGACCTTCGGCTTCTATCCTTGCTTGTAGTAGTGTTTCTCGCTGGTGGAGTCACAAATATGACAAACGACATCATCGATGCAGAAAGGGACAAAAGGAAATGGCCATTAAAGCCGTTAGCGACTGGGTTGCTCTCGAAGTCCGAGGCCGTACCATACGCGGCGATTTTGACTGGAATATGTATTGTGATAGCGATAGTGGTCTTCAACGGGTTTTTCTTGGCATTGGGACTGTTAGTGCTTGCGGGGAACCTCGTGTACTCACGGTATCTGCGCGACCACATTGGGTATTTTACAGTAATCTTGCCTCTGGTGTTTGTTCCTGTGGCAATATGGAGTGCGTTCTCCCCCGAGACCGTCTTAACTCCGCTCCCGTGGTTTTTAGTCATTTTTATAGCAGCTGAGGCGACAGGGAATCAAATCACGCACGAAGGGCTTGACCCAACAATTCCCGCCCTCTTTATCCGGCCCCGCCCCACTACGGAGAGGGCGCTTTACGTCGTATCGGTCATCGTCATGTTTCTTTTCGGCGTTGCGATCTACTTTTATGCACAGCTATCGTGGCTATTCGTGGTGGCACTGGCCGTGCTGATGGCGTGGATAATGACTCTGGCGAAAAATTTGGGGGACAATAGGTCTCGCGAAAAGCTGGAAACGGGGTTTAAGATTACATTTGTAGCAGGGTTCATTTATTGGTTACTTGTAGCAGTCTTTGTCTGGATCAAGTAAAAGCGTCAGCGTTAAATAATCTTCTCTTTCAGTTAACCGACTGCGTTCTGACGTTCGATCAGTGTAATAGGAACGCCCCTGAGTTCACTTGTTTTCCACTCTTGGAAATCTCCGAAAATTTGCAGAACAACACGGGGACATCATCCAATGGGAACAGTCAAATCGTGCGTATATTCTTACCCACGGGGTATCGGGAGTTGCGTGGGCGCATTACAAATCCGCTACCTGAGTACGTCTATGACGTCTATATGAAGTACTAAAATGATGTCTGCTTTGTTCGTTAACACTTACGGCGCATCCTTAAACTTGCGGAGGCCCCTTTTTCAACAGCTCTTCTATCCGCTGTGCTGCAGGGATTGCTTGCTCCCATGCTATCTCGAAGGTAGACACGAGGTACTCGGCATACGTAGGGTCGTCGCTCCAGAGTGCTACAACGGGAGTATCTATCGAAAGACTTTCTGCAGTAACGCTCATCGAGCTGATGCTCTCCTGTCTGTCCCGCACGAGCATAAATGTGCCTTGGTACTGAGAGATGTGGCGCACGTCTTCACCAGCATCCAACCTCTCTCGCATCGCGCCAATATACTGATATGAGAAGTCAGCAATACCCCGCACGCGCCCGCCTCTCTGTATAAACAGTTTGGTTTTCTCGCGTAGGCCGAATCGGGAGGCAACGACTAACAGGGAAGGAGGGGAGAGGAAGACAACTTCGTTGTTCGCAGATTCTATAATACGCGAACAGATAGCGAGGGCGTCGGTAACGCTTGTTATAATCGTTTCGTTAGCCATTACTAGTAACGTAACCAGTGGGGCTTATAAAGCCGCGTGACAACAAGTTTGTGCCACGCTGCTTTCACGTGTTTTGTTATGTTGCGAGAAATTTATGCTGGTTTTTTAAATCAGCTACCGCATCGTCATCAGCGGAGCTAAATGACATAGTACGACCATCCGTCAGGCTTGTGGAGGCCCTTCCTTTAACAGCTCTTCTATCCGCTGTGCTGCGGGGATTGATTGCTCGCGGAACAGTTCAAAAGTGGAAACAAGGTAGTCTGCATAAGTAGGGTCATCAGTCCAGAGTATTGAAAGAGATGTGTCAACTGATACGCGTCTGATATCGACATTAATCGCGCTAGCACAAATTTTCTTATTAAAAACTCCCAACAGTATTCCTCGACATTGGTCGTAGTGATGCAACGTAAACTAAATGAGGAACGCTATTATAGTAAGCCCATACTAACTCTCCGTGCATGGATCTAAGAAGATTGAGAGCGTTCATAAGGCTTATAAGACTCCCTTATTGGCTTATAGAGGGGATCTTATGTGTTCTATTTATGGTGACATTCCAAAGGGGGTTCTATAAACCTTTTTTAATGGGCTTAGCCGTTCTTACGATGGCTTTTGTAGGTGCCGGCGGTGCCGCCGTCAACGATTACTTCGACCGTGACTCAGATGCGATAACACATCCAGATAGGCCTATTCCGTCACACCAAATTTCTCCTGCAAGCGCCTTGCAATTTTCCGCATTGACGTTTCTCGCCGGATTGGGAGTATCTGTCGCGATCAATCCCCTCGTCCTTGGAATTGTTGGGCTTAATACCATTCTCTTCATACTATATCCGCGGGTCATAAAAAGACTCTCAGGTTTTTTGAGCAATCTTGTAATGGGGTATTTAGGGGCATCAATAGCTCTTTTTGCAGAAGCGGTAGTAGTTCAAACAATTAGCATTTCCTCCCTCTCATTTGTAGGGATGATTGCAGGGGGGTCAATTGGTTTTAATGTGCTAAAGGACGTGCTAACCTTAGACGGAGATGTGAAGGTAGGATACCCCACACTTGCCGCAACACGCGGCATAAGAGTCACCGCAATAGTTGGCGCACTGTTTCTTCTCTTCTCGGTCTTTGCATCACCTCTCCCATATCTTACGGGAGTCGTGAGCGCAGTTTATTTGCTTCCTGTTGTTGTATGGGGAGTCACAGTTGTCTATTCAGCTGTGTCGCTGCTTAGGAAACCTAACGTGCAAAATGTAAAAAAGCGGCTAAAGATGTTCACTACAGCTGCTATCGTGTATCCCATCGCTTTAATATTGAATGCAGTGTTTTAAGTTATTTATAAAAGGCAAATACGCTTATCGAGAGCGATGTTGAATTCCACTGCCATGTATACTGTCGGCAATTCAAGTGAGGGATTCACCATGCCCTTATCAATGAGACCGGTCAGCGTGCGGTAGACGTCTTCCCGGTACGTCTTGAGCGATTTTGCGAGCAGGGACGGGGGCTTTGGTCCGTATTTGAGCAGGTGGAGGTAGAGCTGCGCCTCTTTTTCGCTGAGACCGAAGCCAATAAGTCGTGAAAGGAACTCGCTGTCGTCAGCCATAATGATTCATTACTATGTACGTGTATTGAGTAGTAAATATAGATTTACCTCGCACAAAAAAGTGCAGAGGCCCTTGTTCTAATAGTTCGTCCAATTGTGCTTATATATGCAACTCACTGAGTATTAGGCGGTGACTGGGCGCACTCTCGCCATCCGCTGCCTGAATATATGTATATGCTGTCTACATGCAGTGTAGGTAAGAGACGCAACTGATTCCTAGATAGTGACAAAATTCTCTACTCTAGCCTCAACTTTGCTCAAAAGTAACTATAAGCGATGCATAATCTTGTTTACAGAGCCGCAGCGATATGATGCTTCCATCGCGCTAAAACAGGACAACTTATATGGGGACAAAAAACGTTATTTCGTTTTAAAAACGGCGGTGAAAATAGATGCCGCTAAACAAAACAGGGAGGTGAAACTGTGGTACGATGGATACCTGTTATTGTG
>CAZKZX010000085.1:0-6650 GCA_964557335.1 uncultured Methanomicrobia archaeon
TACATCGCTGCCACGTTTTTTTCGGACAGTTGGTTAATGGAGTAGAATATTCTATTGGAGCAGTTGCTCCGCAACAAGACGCCTCGCAGCTCCAAACTGAAATGACAACAGTACGCCCGACAGCGTGCGACGGCTGCCCTCAAGGTCAATTTGCGAAAGCAACAGTCAATAATTCTAGATATGTCAGATTGGAACGAGACATTATAGGGGTCAAGCCGCTGTTTTATGGAATAGACGCTAGTGCGAGCACACTCGGCTTTGCATCTGAGAGAAAGGCGTTGTGGGAGATCGAAATCGATCATACGGAGAGAGTTGAACCCGGTCAACTAATCGATATAAGCGATTTAAACACTATTGAAAAGCGTAGGAGAATTTATCATCCTCCGCGAGACACTGCTGTTATTTATGACGAGATGTACGCTGTTGAAGAGTTAGTAAAATTATTAAAAGAGACGATAAACCAACGTTCGAACCGCAATATGGGACTCGCTTTTTCAGGTGGAGTCGACAGCACGCTTTTGTGGGCATTATTGGAAAATCGTGAAGACACGATCTTGTATACGGTAGGAATAGCTGGTTCGCATGACATAAAAGGTGCAATGCGTTCAGCACGCCTGCTGAATGCAGACGTCAGGATAATACAGTTGACTGTAGCTGACATCGAGCAGCTCATCCCTCAAGTTATACAAGCAATAGAAAGTCACAATCCCGTAGACGTAGCAATAGCCATCCCTTTGTATGCGATTTTTAATTCTTCACGAAAAGATGGGAATAGGCTAGTTATGACTGGGCAAGGAGCAGATGAACTCTTTGGCGGATATAAGAGACACCTCAATGCTCACAGATCGTCACAACTTGTGCTCTCTGAAATGCTGAGACAGGATATTCTAAACATAGCGCGTAACAACTTAGAACGAGACAACTTGGTCGCCTCGTCTAACTTGGTGGAACTAGTACTTCCATATCTTGATCTTAACGTGGTGAATTTCGCCTCGAAAATTACAGTAGAATTGAAAATAAAAGACGGCGTCAATAAGTATATTTTAAGAAAAGCTGCAGCTAGATTCTTACCAGATCAAATAGCCTATCGGGACAAAAAGGCGCTGCAATATGGCTCGGGCGTGAGTCGAGTCTTAAATACGTTAGCCCGGAATTATTTTTACAGGCAGGAAGATAAGAGAGGTATCGTAGGCAGGTATCTCAAAGCGGTGGCTGAAGACAATGATGTTCGGGTGGCTGAATGATACTGAAATCGCACGTAGAACACATAGCGAGGCTCGCGTGTATAGAACTTAGCGAGGATGATTTGCAAGAGTTTACCGTTCAATTTAACTCGATACTGTCATACTTTGACGAGCTCTCAGAGATAAATAAAGCACCTGAGACGGATAAAGAGCGCTTTAACGAGCTGAGGGCCGATGAAGTTCTTCCAAGCTTATCTCAGGAAGAAGCCCTTTTTAACGCACCCAAAACAGAGGATGGATATTTCAAAGGTCCGAGGATATTATGAGTCACATTGAACGCGTTGAGGAAATGCTGAGTCGGATAGCAAAAAGTAATCTCAATGCCTATATCACAGTGGATCATATCAACGCGCGGGAGCAAGCTGAACGGGCAGATTCGGGAGAGTTGGATGGCAAGCTCGCAGGGGTTCCTGTTGCTGTAAAGGATGCGATATCAACAAAAGGTTTAAGAACCACGTGTGCATCGCGCATGCTCGAAAACTACGTACCTCCTTATGATGCTTTCGTGGTAAAGAAGCTGCGAGAAGAAGGTGCGGTAATTCTGGGCAAGACGAATATGGACGAATTCTCGATGGGAACATCGACAGAAACTAGCTATTTTGGCACGAGCTTAAATCCATGGGATATCTCACGGGTTCCTGGCGGGTCTTCAGGTGGAAGCGCTGCTGCGCTCGCCGCGTTGGAGGCTGATATGGCTCTGGGTTCTGATACAGGCGGGTCAATACGATGTCCGGCATCATTTTGCGGAATTGTGGGACTCAAACCAACATACGGAAGGGTTTCAAGGTTTGGACTTATCTCATACGGTAACTCTCTCGAACAAATAGGGCCTATGGCAAGAACTGTGCCGGAGTGCGCTTTATTGTTTGAAGTTTTGGCGGGATATGACCCGCGTGATAATACGTGTGTTGACGTCCCCGTTCCGAGCTATTCCAAACTACTTAGCAAAGAACTCAAGGGTTTAAAGATAGGGATTCCAAGTGAATTTTTTGGTGAGGGAATAGATTCAGACGTGGAACGGGCTGTTTGGGACTCAATAAACGCTCTAGAAGCAATGGGAGTAAGCTATGAAGAAATTGGTCTTCCACATTTGAAGTATTCATTATCTGCTTATTACGTTCAAGCGATGTGTGAAGCGTCATCAAATCTCGCGAGATATTGCGGTATAATCTATGGTTATAGAGTTCAAAAAGATCACGACTGGCATACGACTTTTTCGCAAAGCAGATCCCTTGGCTTTGGAAAGGAGGTCAAAAGGAGGATATTGCTCGGAACTTATGCTCTTTCAGCAGGTTACTACGATAAGTATTACATGAAAGCCCTTGCGGCCCGATCACTGATCCGAAATGATTTCAAGAGAGCTTTCAAAAAATTTGACGCCTTGGTAGCCCCGACGATGCCGTACGTTGCTTTTAAGATTGGAGAGAAGATCGAGGATCCGCTTGCACTGTACTTGGTTGACATCAATACCGTTCCTATAAACATTGCAAATATTCCTTCTCTTTCAGTTCCTTGTGGGTTTAAAAAAAGTCTGCCAATAGGAATGCAAATTATAGGAGATATGTTTGACGAGTCGACCTTGTTTAATATTGCATACCAGTTTGAGCAGAGCACAAAATTTAACAAATTTGCCAAAACGTGACTATTGCAAATACCTGACTCGCTGTAACATTTCCTTTAGATTATGCCTGAATTTTTGTGGCTTTAAGGTAATCTCTGAGACACTTATGGATGTGCTGTTCTGACGTTGCTGTACCTATACCCATATAATAATCAAAATAATTGTCTTTAGTCCACTAAATAGAGCGAACTTAAAAAATTAGACAGATCTGAAAGCTTGAAAAGTGGAAGACTATTGAAGAGATACGAGCGAGAAATAAACATCCCTGAGCTTAGAGTCTCAACCAAACTCACTAAAATCCTATGTTTGGAATCTCCTTTTAATAAACAAAACTATCTGCAACAGCGCGGAAGCTGCGTTAGAGCTGGTTGTGGCGAAGTTGTCTCTTCATATCAAGTGTGTGATATTAATGATTTCACGACTTTTTCCCGCTCATTTTCCCTCTTATTTCTTGAAAGTATGTGTAAGGCATCATAGGCCACTGCTCTCGTTTGTATTCCTGCGTTTTACCACATAGCATCTGTTTGAGCTAGCGGAATATCACCGGATAGGCCTCGCGTCTCCTTTCATTTTACCGCTGGCTTGAGACATCGTCGCTTCTCGTTACTAAATTGACTCGGTCAAATCGAGCGAATGATAAACTGTAAAATTTCCACAACAATTTTCGCACTCGCAGAGTTTGTAAATCAATAATACCATCTTCGTTGAAGAGGAATGGTATCGGGTATTTCTAGCGGTTTCCAGACCTTTCACGTTGAGGGTTCCCAAACCTCTAATAACTCGTGTTTATACTGGGTATCCCAGAACGTTAATATTCAACAAAAGGCTGCGTGAATATTATATCTGCGTTCAAGCAAAGACTTTAAAAAGCTTATAAACGTGGATTAAGATATAACACACTCTGAGGAGAATTCATGGTGAGCTCAAAAGATTTGATCTATAAGTTTCAGTACGCAGAGAGAATAAAAGCTGAAGTGTCAATAGCGCATCAACTATTCGAACAGTTAATAGGTTTAAAGGATGATGAGTTTAGTGGCGGAAAGAAAATTATAGAAGCCTATATTAATGCTATTTTGACTGATATACAAATAGCGCGAAATGTGCTAGGATCTAAGGTAATTTTCTCTAAAACTTCGAGAAAGCTGACAGAATCAATTGGAAGAATTGACCTGAAGGAATATGAAGAAGTGAGACAGTGTTTTGCCGAGGCGTTAAGTGAAATTACAACATATTGTGCCGAATCGTTTGAGTCACTCAGGAAGATGGACTTACTCTGACAATGACAATTCAGTTTTAAATAGTATTAGGTCAACGAGTACTTCAAACAAAAATGGTCAAATTTAAATTTTTAAGTTGGATTTTAGCTTTATCGCTGCTTATTAAACACACTTTTGAAAGACTAAAACCAGAGCGAGTGTAAATCAAAATTTAGTCTTCTTCTCTTCAATAGTGTGAATTTTATCTATTTGCTTTCTGAGAGTATTATAGCTTCGCAACGGTGTTACCGATGGAGTAGCGACTTTAGGAGCTTTTGCTCTACTGAAAGCTTTGATGTACATTTTTGCAACTTCGCTCCAAGTAATCGTCCTTCCATAGCGGTAAGTGTTAAGGGCCATGTTCTTTCGTAGCGAATCATTTTGTACAAGAAAGCTCAGCTTGTTGGACAGGTCATTCACATTACCGAAGTCAACCAATAGACCTTTACCACCCGCGAGAGCTTCTGTTGCATGCAGAAACTTTGTTGCAATGATGGGTTTACCGCAACCTATGGCTTGTGAGAGCACCCCACTCGATATTTGTTTGTAATTCATATTGGTGATTGCACAGATATCAGTCGCTAAGAAGTGCAATATCAGATCTCTATTAGTGAGGTACCTTTCTACAAACCTAACGTTCTTTTTCAATCCTAGCTCTTTGATGATATCTCTCAATAGTTGGCGATAGCCCTCTCTCACGGATTTTTCCAGCGACGGGTGTAGCGCCCCGACGATTATATACACAATATCCTTATCTGGATTGTTATCAATGATCTGCGGCAGTGCTTCAAGCACATATTCAATCCCTTTATCTGGATTGAGCAATCCATAGCTTCCTATTACAAATTTGCCCGGTAACCCAATGTGTTTTTTCGGTCTTTCCGTGTCTATAAAGGGAACATCAGGCACTCCGTGAGGAATGACAATTAGTTTTGTAAGAGGAAGATGAAACGTGCTTTTTAATATATCGACTCCTACGTTAGCAGAGACGACAATTTTATCTGAAAGATCGTATATTTTTTTTACAATACTCTTCATGGCGTGGGGAGGATCTGGTAAAACAGTGTGAAAGGTTGTGACAACCGGTTTCTGTAACTTCTCTAAAAAGCTAATTATATAATCTCCATAATCCCCTTTATACAGCCCAAATTCATGCTGTATGTTCACTACATCGATTTTAGAAGAATTTATTTTTTGGGCAGCCTGTAAATATGTCGAAATATTGCAGTCTTTTATGGTATGAAATATTTTTGCAGCGGGATACCGTGTAGCAGTGAATAAACTTTTTTTACACTGTTCTATGGTGCTGACATTCCAAAAAACCTTATTTGAGACTTTTGAAATATTCTCACCTAGATCTCTGGTAAAAGTGGCGATTCCGCATTGTCTTGGGGGAAACGAGCTTACAAAGTTTAACTGTATTGCATTGTTAAGACTTGGAATGGAATCATCTCCCTATGTGTATCATAGTATACGTTAACTTAACATATAATACTATCACGGCAAAAAATTGGGAGTTGTTTATGTAACCTCGGTCAAATTATGAATCACCTATCCTGGTCTTTTTTCTAGTTTTAAATTTTAAAATATTATAAACAATAATGCGGCGAATAGGAAGACTATTTTGGCTTTTCAATTCTGTCCGTCTTGCTGTGCATTATGTTATCTTCAGCAACAGCGAATGGATACAGAGGACCACGTGGATGATGGACCGATAAAAATTAAAGAGATCACGTCCATCAAGTAACTAGGTGTAACGATATGCCTGAAGAAAAAAAGAAAGAATACAAATTTGAAAAAGACATTAAGTCAGGAACCACAGATGAACCTGACATTGCAGGTTATGACGGGACTTATAGGACGGAAAAGGAGCTAGATGATAGAAAGAAACTCGAAGTTTGCGATTTAGGTCCGGACGAAGAAGGAATATGTGAAAAACCAGAGGAGAAGAAAAAGAAGTAATCCTTCTTTTTTTTTGCACTTTGATGTTTACCCAAAGTCATCCATATCAGTAGAGAATAAATATTTTAAAATTCACATAGCAAGATATTAAATTTAGGCTCTTAAAAAACATAAAACATTATCAATTTATCTAATCCCTAATAGTTGACAAGGCTGAGTAAACAACTGGTTGCTGTTGTTGTTTTGTTAAGGATATACGTGGTCAGAAGCTATGTACAGCAACCGAGTCTTGATTTTTGTAAAAATGTGTACTTTTGAGACTTAAGATTACTAACCGCAGACGTATATTTTAATCAACAGATGGTTCTTCAATAATACGGTACCTTACTGCGATTTCAGTGTAGCGCTTTGTTCTAGCTAGAAAATAGAGTTGTTAATGTTCGTAAAGCAAACAATAAACAACGACTACGTAGCCGTTTGTCGATCTTGTTTGAACCTCTATGGAGTCTAAATCTTTAATATTATGATGGACGTTGCGCGCCGAAGTCAACATCAAAGCTCGACTCATTCGTGATTTAAGTTGGGATGCTTTTATTTTTAAAAGAATTTTTATAGATTAACGAGAGA
>CAZKZX010000086.1:0-6641 GCA_964557335.1 uncultured Methanomicrobia archaeon
GGTTTTAACGCCTAAGTCAAGTTGTGCGTAAAACTCGTTCTTAAAACGTTTTTTAGCACTTTTGTATGATCAAGCATCTCCGCGATCGAAAAGTTGCTTTTTAATAAACGCACAACACAACTGAAATAGAAGGCAATAAAAGATATATCGCGGATCGGCAAAGGTAGAATTAATGAACAGTGGAGCACGAAGAGAACAGATACTGTTTTATTGTGAATTGGCGATAATTTTTAGTATCGTTACTATATCGGTGCTGGATCTAGCCGCGCGCCAAAATGGAGGGCAGCAGTTCGACCCTGTAGTTGACACCATAAGAGTCGTGGGACTCGTTTTCTTTCTCACTGGATTTGTAATACGGATGTTGGCACGGAGAACACTTGGCAAGTTTTTTTCAACGCAGCTACGAGTTTTAGACGATCATGACATAGTGACCGACGGCATCTATCGCTATATACGGCACCCCGCATACCTCGGATTATTATGTATTTTCTTCGCAATACCGCTGTTGTTTTACAGCTTATATGGGTTCATTTTGATAATTTTAGGCATTCCTGACGTTATCTACAGAATTCGAAGGGAAGAAGGTATGCTAATCACGCGATTCGGAAGTCAATACCTTGAGTATATGAAAACTACCAAAAAACTGCTCCCGTGTATATACTAATATCATTCTTTCCCCTCACCCGCTCGATAAATTTGTATATGTACTGCACCTCGATTGACTGCGAGCACTAACAGTAGAATGACTGAGACCCAATGGCCATGTTACGCGATTCATAATGTAAAAAAATGTGTGCGTTACTTACACCTTTTATCAACATAAGACGAAGACTTAACAGTCTCCACATGTGTATTGGCGGCACAGCTTAAATGCGCACAAGACTGCAGACTAACGCTGGCTACCCACGCAGTAACAATTCACAAGATTTATGTTCTGAACTTTATATCCCACCATACAGTAATTCCGATGGCTGGTAACAAAAAATGTGCCTTTTGTGGAGCGCCGCTCCCTCCACAAGCAAAGTACTGTGAAGAATGTTGGAAGTTGTTGGCGAGCCCTTCACACTCACGGTTACGACGTTATGAACGGCGATTAATTATACTGCCAAGTAACGTCTTTAGAGGGCATACATTGATCAGAGCCGGAAAAAAACGGTTAATAAGTGGAATATCGATCATCCTCTTTATTCTTCTAGTCGTTGGCTCAATCGTATCTTCACATTCAAACTTATATGCATCAAATAGCATAGGTGAGCAGGCGATGACACCACCTCTTGCACCACCTCCCCAAACAGTGGCAGCTACACCGACTGATACGATAAGTCCGTCTTCAGGTTGTTCACCAGCGCCGTCATCTGAGGTTACCGCCATAACACCTTCAGCTGTAAGATGTGAGTGCTTAGAGCAATGTGATATTGTGCTCAGTCCGACAGCTATTCCTATCCTTACACCAGCTCCGACAACAATCGAATCTTCACCGCTTCTCCCCGTTCCAGCAATGATATCAATACTATATCCAGAGGTCCCCGCCCCATATTCGCCAACGCTGCCAGATGGAGCCCTCCCAGCAAATCCGCCCCCATCATGAGCCCTTACGAGAGAGCGGGTCGCACACGGAGATAATAGCTATCTCTTATGTATGCAATTTTAGCTGTTATATCCCTCTAGCGACATCTTTATTATTTTACAAAGTAAACAACTTTTAACGGAGGTTTGTATGGGCTATCCTGTAATCATCGAAAGAGATGAAGATGGCTGCTACATCGTAAGTTGTCCCCTCTTCAAAGCATGCCACTCTTACGGGAAGACCGAGAAAGAGGCACTCGATCGACTAAAAGAGGTCATAAAGATGTGCCGCTTAGAGGAGCTAGAGGACGAGGATTGTAACGAGTTTCTCAACTGTAAAGTTTTGGAATTGACACAATAATGGATAAGCTTCCGTTAATTAAATGTCAAACGCTTTTAAAGTTTTTACATCACCTCGGATTTCAGACCACTAACTTTGTGGGTTCCCACGCACGGTTGAAAGCAGATGATGGTCGGGTAACAACGCTTTCACTCCACGATGACGAGGAGATTCCGAGAGGCTTGCTCCGCAAAATAATACGGGAAGACTTACAGATAAGCAGAGAAGAGTTTTTGAGACTATACTCGGAGTTTAAAGGAGAATGACTACACCTTGTTTTAATGGTAGCACTCATCCAAAAAGCTCTTTCAAGACCTCACGCTAAAATTGGGCGTTAATCGGTAAGAACTGGGCTCTGAGCTCTATCGGATAAGTATTGTGCTCCATTTCAGTGCTGTTCTTCACTGTAGCAACAATAGTCCTTCATTTATTGATCCCTCAAATAGTAGCTCTTGATGGCTACAGGTACAAACTCTTTTGTAATTAAGCCCTTTAGTGTTTGAGTCAATAGTGAATACGTTACGCGCTGGGCAGCCTCACCTTTGTCAGGTTACCGTCATTTTTAATCCTATAAGAACATCTTTCACTGATTCCAGCAAGGGATGCTTTACATTTACTGAACCTTGTATCCTCTCTAGTCTGTCAATTCTAAAATAAATAGGTGGATGCGGATCCCATCTCAACCAACTTCTAATTCGATAGGTAGGCGTACGTTCATATAGAAGCCTTTGGAATCCAATCTTCCTGAGTGCTTCTGCTAATTCTTTAGGTTGTCCGAGCGTAATAACTGACAACAGATCTGCACGTGCCTCAAAAAACTTAGCAATGAAATAGACGATACTCAAGGCTACGATAAGATAAAGAAATGGCGACCACAGGAACAGGGGTAGAAACACGGTGACTCGCAATAGGAATTCTGCTGAGGAAATCCCGAATAACACGAGTGGGTCTCTCCCCTTCAAATGACCGAGCTCGTGCCCTATGACGCTCAGTATTTCATTGTCTTCTAGCTGGGCAAGCAATGCAGTGGTGATAAGCACTACACCTCTATTGGGGCTGGGTCCAGTAGCTGCTGCGTTTGGCATGGTACTATTAGAAATTACGATTTTAGGCATCGGCAACTTGAATTTTTCTGCAGCTTTTGCTACTATTTCATAGACATTCACTACCTTTGTCGACTTGCGCTCAGCAGTACAATGCACACCGTATTTGGCAAATATCTCCTCCCCAAGTTCACACGTAGGTTCTTTGCCCAGAGCTAGAGTCTTATTATAAATTTCGGTCTTCAGTTGAACGATCGCGTCATTCCCGAACTGGGCTTTAAAAGCTTCGTATTCGTCGGCAGTAAGATGGTACTGTAGTATGTGGACAGACGGATTTTGTTGGGTAATGCGCCACTTGCCCATTCTTAAATAGATTTTGTCTGCGAGGAGAACAAATGCTAATTGAAAGGCTAAAATTACCAGCACAGCTGTTATGCCAAAAAATACAAAGAACACGATGCTCACCCCCAAAAGCAGCACATAAAACAACAGGATACTGCTTGAGAACATCCTATCGGACGCTCTTTTCACTGAGGAAGGTGAGTCTTCCGGGATAATCTGTTCGCCCTGTACCCACGCCAGATACAGCGTAGAATTTCGTATACTCTCCTCAAATAATTGAACGGTGATATCTAAGTCCTCTTTCACTGTGGCGATAGCGCTGTCGGGAGCGTTTTTACTTGGAGTTATTTTCACCCGAATTGGTTTTTCTGCCCCCATTTCTACATCTACGCGCCACGTTTGCTGCGGATTCACAACGGTGAAAAAGAGCGTATAAACACCGCGTATCTTTTTTGTGCGAGCGTTTCTAAACACGTCCGGATGGGGAAGCACATAATTCTGGTTTATGTAATTTAGCAGATCCGCTATATCGGCGCGCGCCACCTCTGTATGTATATAAAAAACGGAAGAGTTGTGAGATGCTGGAACGCTTTCTGGCATGCTAACCCTCTACGCGTGAGGTTGATTCAACTACAAGTTTTTTTACAGTAAGGAACACCGCTGGAACCCGTTAATATCATTTCCGATCTTTGTTACAAGAGCTCCTTTTCACCACTTTCGAAACACCGCGAATCTAAGAGTCAGTTACGAGCAAGAAGCACTTGTTGCGAACGCCCGAGCACATACAGAGGCATATTAAGATGACACATCAGATTATGAGACATCGATTAAAATGGGCTGCGACCACGCGTGTTTATTCTCATTGGAACTCAGCGTTGTCATCACGCGAACGTATTTTTCATCCCCGTGAACTGTATATGAGTCTTGTAGAACACCAGTGGTTGTCTTCGCCACAACGCCGTCCTTTGTAATCCACTGTATTGTGCTTGCTTCAGGAACTTTGACCGTTATCGTAAGGCCTGATACAGTGATTGATGAGATTCGTGCATCTCCCGGCGTTGCTGGATCACCTCGTCCTGTCGTTACATAAAAATTACCTGCGCGGAGGCTGGACATAACATCTTCTATCGTTAACCTGTCGGCATTAACTATAACGGAGCCTTTCAGATTTACCTCGGTTAATGTATGAGAGTCATCAGTTCCGACAGCCCATACGACTTTTCCGTCGCTCAGTAATTTGTCGTATAATTTTATGGCTGTTGCGGCATCGTTGTTGGTAATTTCTATGAACGAATAATTGGTCAGCGTTTTTAACGTTTCATTAGAGAAGAATAACGAGGGGATATTTTCCGTGGGATGAGCTAAAAATGCGATACCACCTTGTGAATTAATGGTATCAATTTCTGTCTGTGGATTACTCCACGGTTTGATCGTTGTCTTAATATTTAGCGCTACAACGTGTCCTGACAAGTTTTTGTAGCTATGTGGTGGGAACACCAAGCTAGTACTCACTTCTTCTCCAGGTAATGCTAAAATTCCCTTAACCGGTATGTAAGAGGTCAAAGTATTATGGTCCGTTATGGCGACGAAATTGAATCCTTGATCTAAATATGCTTTGCTAACATTATAAGGCGATAAATGACCGTCTAAGGAATTCGTGGAGTGACAATGTAAAGCCCCCCTATACGTAGCGTTTTTTTGTACCCAGGGATTGTGTAGTGTTATGACGGGAGAGTTTGACGGTACCGAAGGCGAAGCAGAGATTGATGCGTTGGTAGCATATACGGCCACAAGGATCACAGCAACTAATATAACTGCTGAAACTTCCGCCAAAATGTGTTTCTTCATTTATGCCCCTCAGTTACAGATAGTAATGATGCCATATATTAAAAGGTACCTCTGGGATTAGGTGTTCGTCGGCAACGATTGTAGTCTCTCCGCTTATTTAAATTCAAATATACATTTTCCGACCGCTCTCCTCTATAACCCGTCTCGGTTCTCTTTTCAGGGATACTCTTTTTCAGCTGTTGAAGTTTTTTTTTGAAACAGCTAATTTATCCCGACAATGGTTTGTTGTTATAATTTGCTATGCCGCTACAATCATCCATAAAAAATTACTGATTGTCGCAAGCCCGAGCACATCGAAAAATTGGGCTGCCGATGCAATCGGTGCGGCTAACAACGGTCCTATAATTGGTATCCAGAACACCCTGCTTCAACCTCCTTCTGTGAGTGTCAGTGTATTAGTGATTTTTATACTTCACTGGTAGATACGCGAAAGCAGAATTCTTCGTGAGCGTATCACAACACTCTTTATCGCTGTTTAAGAAACTGTAACAAAAATGCCATTTTCTGTACATCAGGTCATCAGGTACGCTACGTATTTAAACGTTTAGTTACTTGTAAAAAAGACAAGGTAAGAAAAATTTTATATATAATGAAGAGGAAAAATGTTTCCTAGTAAGACTAATTTCTTCCGAGAACAAATATTAAAAGAATTCGGATACAGCACGACTGAATCACACGTGAGCATTATGACGACCACTGAAATTCTTATACTCGATCCAAGTGATCATCAATTGTATAAAACCACAATGCGAAAGTTGAGGCGTATCGACACTGAAATCTGCAGACACAGGCAAAGTTTTTCGATACATCATCAGTCTCACATTCAAACAGTTCTTCATTTTCTCCTCCTGGACCTTCTCGCTGTCGAGCTGCAGGTGAAACGAGTTAAAGACAAAAATCTCAGAATTGAACTTAGAAAAGGCATAGTCAAGCGAAAACAGAGGTATTATGAACTGTACGACGAAGTGCACGATACAATTTTTTTAGATTACACGGTGCCTCTTACTGATGAGCTCTATTAACTCGCCGGCCTCTAGCTCTCATCACTTATTTGCAAACGTTCCTGCACACAGCATACGAATAAATGGCTCTGCTTGCTCGCTGCGTAAACAGACTGACGCTCCGTTTACGTTAGGGCGCTTAACTTAGTGTGAACTCGCAGCAAGGTCGTTCCAATTTGAACAGAATAAATCGTCACGCTGTGCATCGCATTAGTTATAGGAGCGAAGACTGAGAACGCTTCACGACAAAAAAGAATAAAAAGGCTCGAGAACTAATTTTACTATTTAATTGTTGCTGATCGAGCTGGTTGCAATGAAAAAGAGGAGGATGACCCTCAAAGCTAAAATATTTGCTGCTATCATTTTATTATTCTTGTTACCCTATTTGTGGCCATTGTATGTCATCGTATTCATTATTTGCGTCAGTTACATAGTAGTAAAAATCCGTTCCAAAGCTAACCGTACTCCAATTAACATCTATCGCTATGTGTCGCCGGACGT
>CAZKZX010000087.1:0-6629 GCA_964557335.1 uncultured Methanomicrobia archaeon
TAAGCGGTCGTAAACCTTACGCTCACCTCGCCTGTCAAGCAGGCGAACTCGCTAAAAGCTCCGTTCCAGCTGAGCTAATCGACCGCTGTGCACTCGGAGAGACTCGAACTCTCACGCCCTTACGGGCATAGCTCCTCAAGCTATCGCGTATGCCAGTTCCGCCACGAGTGCTTAAACTAGTAATGTGCCCTCGAGAGGATTTGAACCCCTATCCCGTTGCCGTGACAACGTTCTGAACGTTGCGCGTCTGCCAATTTCGCCACGAGGGCAAATCTCAGTCAATAATTATACCAAAATAAGAGCAATTTAGGAATTAAATGAATCTAATCTGCATTCCTTCTTTAATTGGAGTAGTTAGGGGAACTTCCTGGCCGGGATAATAAGCTGATTCTCCCCAAATTTTCGCCATTTTTTTATTTTCGGAAAATTCGGTTCCTATTTTTTCTGCCACTTCTCCCAAAGTTTGTCCTGAGTGCATGATTATCGGATTATTTTGATTTAATTCCTCGTCCGGTTTAATCAAATAAATTTTTACTAAATTTAATTTTTTCCAAATTTCTTCCTTTAATTTTTCCATTCCGGTCCCCTTCTCCGCACTAATCGAAATATCTGCAAGAGAATCTTTTTTAGATGTTGATAGATCAATTTTGTTCATAACAAAAAGAGCCGGAACATAAACCCGGTTTAGAGAAAAGGAATCAATTAAAGCATCGAGAGTTATTTTTTCTTTGATAATAATTTCTGCATTCTTAATTCCGTATTCTTGGGCCGCGATTTTAACCATTTCGTTGTCAATTTCCTGTTTAATGTTGGAGTGAACAATAATTCCCCCGCCGATTTTTTTCTCAATAACGACATTCGGCCGTTTTTGATTAATACGGATTCCGGCCAATTCCAGTTCTTTAACAATCATTTTAATTAAATCAGGCTGGGCGACATCGGTCATGACTAAAAGAAGGTCGGCGCCCCGGACAGTGGAAAGTACCTCTTTTCCTCTTCCTTTGCCTTCTTTTGCACCCTTAATGAGTCCAGGAACGTCAAGGATTTGAATATAAGCATTATTGTATTTAAGCATTCCGGGAATTACTTTGACGGTAGTAAAAGCATAAGGGGCTACCTTACTTTTGGCATTCGTTAATTTATTAACCAAAGTGGATTTTCCGACCGAGGGCGGACCAACTAAAACTACCGTCGCATCTCCTTGTTTTTTAACGGCGAATCCTTCTCCTCCGCCTCCTCCTTTATGGGTTTGACTTTCTATTTTCCTATCTTTAAATCTGGCCAAACGCGCTCTAAGGCGGCCGATATGGTGTTCGGTGCCTTTGTGATAAGGAGTTTCCCGAATTTCTTTTTCAATTTCCTCAATAGTTTGGGTAAAATCGCTCATTTGAGATATAATTATACAGGAAATTGAGCGCCAGTAAGCAAGCTTGTGTGCGCTCGATGACTCGCGCCCATAGCTCAATGGACAGAGCGCCTGTCTTCGGAACAGGAGGCTGCAAGTTCAAGTCTTGCTGGGCGCACTTTTTGTGAAAGATTCCTCTTGACACCCGCTTCGGTCAGCATGATATAGTCGCTGAAGCATGAAATTTATTATTGTTTCCGGCGGCGTACTTTCCGGCCTCGGCAAAGGAATTACGGCTGCTTCAATCGGACTTCTTCTTAAATCATCAGGAATAAAAGTTACCGCCATGAAATGCGATATGTACTTGAATATCGACGCCGGAACAATGAATCCTATTGAACACGGCGAAGTTTTCGTTACTCATGATGGGGTGGAAACTGACCAGGATTTGGGTCATTATGAACGCTTTTTGAATATTAATTTGACTAGGGCTAATTACATAACAAACGGACAAGTGTATAGGCATGTTATGGAAATGGAAAGATCATTATCATTTGAAGGCCGATGCGTTGAACCTTACTATCATATTCCTCCGGAAATTATTAAAAGGTGGTATAAGGCCGGTGAAGTTAATAATGCCGAAGTGGTAATTGTCGAATTGGGCGGTACGGCCGGTGAATATGAAGGAATTCTCTTTTTTGAGGCCCTACGAAGGCTGAAATTAAAAGTACCCGAAGATGTCATTTTAGTTCATGTTGGTTATCTTCCGAGACCGCCTTCAATCGGAGAATTAAAATCTAAACCCTTGCAGCAATCGGTTTCTATCTTGAACTCTCTAGGTCTTCAGCCCGATTTTATTGTTGCCAGAGCAGAAAAAGAAATTGATCAAAAAAGGAAAGATAAAATCGCTCTCGGGACCGGTGTTCCCCTCGAAAATATTATTTCCAACCCGGACGTTAAAAGTATTTATGAAGTTCCTTTGGTACTAGAAAAACAGGGTTTTTCGAAAAAAATAATTAAAGAATTAAAAATTAAAAAAAGAAATCAGGATTTGAAAGAATGGAAAACTTTTGTCAAGAATATTAAAAAGGCGAATAAAGAATTAAAAATTGCCATCGTCGGAAAATATCAAAAAACCGGCGACTATACTTTAGAAGACAGCTATGTCTGTGTGGTGGAAGCCTTGAAGCACGCAGGCTGGAAACTCGGTGCGGAAATTAAAATAAACTGGGTAGACAGCCAGGAATTGGAAAAGCCGTTTTCCAAGGAAGCCCATCCTCTTGCCGGCTATCAAGGAATTTTAGTTCCTCAAGGCTGGGGCAGCCGCGGAGTTGAGGGGAAAATCGAGGCCGTTAAATATGCCCGGGGAAATAAAATTCCCTATTTAGGTCTCTGTTTTGGGATGCAGATGGCCGTAATTGAATTTGCCAGAAATGTTTTGAATTTAAATAAGGCTAATTCTAATGAGGCTAACTCGCAAACAAAATATCCGGTGATTCATATTATGCCCAATCAAGCAAAATATTTAGCCCAAAAGCAATATGGCGGAACAATAAGATTGGGTGCTTGGCCATGTATAGTAAAAAAGGGGACAAAGCTTGAAAATGCTTATATTAAATATGGAAAAATTAAAGATGCTCCTTGGACAGAACCCAATCCAAATTCTCCTAAACTGCATACGACTAACAATAAACTATTAATTTACGAAAGACATCGGCACCGATATGAATTTAATAATAAATATAAAGAAAAATTTGAGAAAAATGGAATGATTATTTCCGGAACATCACCCGACGGAAAATTAGTCGAAGCAATTGAACTTAAGAATCATCCGTTTTTTGTCGGAACACAATTCCATCCTGAATATGTCAGCCGTCCTCTTACTCCTCATCCGGTTTTTGTTTCTTTCCTCGAAAGTATGATTAAGATTTAAAGTTTCTTTGATAAGCGCAATTTAATGTCTATTAACCAATGAATACCGCCATGAACTGCTTCAGCTACAGCCGCTAAACCCAAAAGATAGACAAAGCTGGTAACCCCAAAACCAGTATAAGGCGCAAATCTGGCCATCAGCCAAAGGGAAACAAAGCTAACTCCAAAGAAAAAGATACTCTTTTTAAGTTCCCCCTTTATCTTAAATCTGATTTGAACGGGTTTGGTAATCCAAAGAAAAAGCGTCCAAACGAATCCGGAAATTACTGCTGCCGCTAAAACAGAATATCGGTATGTTCCCAAAACAAAATTTCCCGGAAAAGCTAATGTGGCTATATACAATAATAAGGAGTTAATTACCCAATAAATTAAAAAATAAACCTTTCTTTTCATTTTCTTCACCACCCTTCGTCTATATTCAGATTAGTTTAAAGATGAGTTTTTGTCAATTTGAGCTCCTTTTTGCCAGGAGAGTAACACCGACTAGGGTTAACACTAAAACCGTTATCACTCCAATTACCCAGGGGTTAAAGAAGGGGTTCGTTGATTTTATTTGAATAGTAAGGTCAATCTCGTCAACCTCCATGTTTTCCTGAAGATTAATTTTTTGTTCTCCCGTTTGCCATTTGTACGAAATCACAACCCTATGCTCTCCCGGCTCAACGTTCTCAAATAGGGCGATTCCTTCTTTATCCGTTATCGCCTCTCTTGGTGTTGAAAAAAGCATCACTTTTGCTCCCTTCACGGCCTTTTTGTCGGCATCTACAACCTTAATCTTTATGTCGTAGCCTATTTCTTTCAAATTTTCTTCCTTTTCTTCTTTCTTCTTTAATTCTATATCAATAATCTCGGTTTCAAGATCACTTTTGGTAATAGCAGAGTATCTGCTTTTCGTTTTTGCAGAAATTTGATTTGACCAAGCACCCGTCGCACATCCATTTCCCACTCTAACTCTAAAGTAATATATTGTGTTTGGCAAAAGGGAGCTAACCGTGTATGAATTTGTATCTTTATTTCCAAAACTGCTTACTCCGAAAGTGTATTTATTACTTTCTGTTCCGTATTCCAAAGCAAAATGGTCCACTGGGCTTTGCCAGTTTGTAAATTTTAAGGTTATTGAACTTTTTCCTTCTGTACTGGCCTGATATAACCAGGGTACTAGCCCGCTTGGAGCCGTGTCGGTACAACTTGGCGCTTCGGCCGTAGAAGTTGTTGATGTGTCTCCTCCACCATAATTTCCATCTCCGTAGCTTCCTTCTCCATAATTTGAAGCGGCCAGTACACTACTGCTAAAGATTGAGAAAAAGAAAAATAGAGCGACCAGAAGAATACCAAAAAAACTTTTTATTTTAAAATGCATAGCTTAATATTACCAAATATTAATACTACTTGCGTTGGTTAGGTTATTGACTTATATTATATTTAATATGTTTGGAATTGGCACACAAGAGTTAGTAATTGTTTTGGTTATTGTGCTAGTTCTTTTTGGCGGTAAAAAGCTTCCTGAACTTTCAAAAGGATTGGGTGAGGCTATTAAAAATATACGCAAAGGGTTTAGCGATGATGAAGACAAAAAAGAAAAAACTTCAAAAGAAAAATAAAAAAAATAATCCTCAAGAAAAGTTATTAATTAAAGATCATTTTAGAGAGTTAATCAAAAGGTTTTATTGGTGGGTAGCATTTTTTATACTTGGAAGTATTTTAGGTTATCTAAACTATGGACAAATCTTAAATTGGTTAATTGAACCACTTAAAAAACCATTGTTTTATACTTCTCCAATTGGAGGGTTTGAAGCTGTTTTTGGAGTTTCTATACTATTTGGTTTTGTTGTTTCACTTCCAATTTTAATTTTTCAAATAGTTAAGTTTATTGAACCTGTGAGTAATAATCTTAAAGGCAAAAAGATTTTCGTTTATCTCTTTACATCTTTTGCCCTTGCAGTTATTGGAATATCTGTCTCATACTACTTAGTTTTTCCTGCATCTTTAAGTTTTTTAAGTAAATTTGGATCAGACCAGCTTGAAGCTTTAATTTCAACCAAAGATTATTTTTCTTTTGTTACAAAATATTTACTTGGATTTGCTGTTCTTTTTCAGCTTCCTCTTGTTATTTACCTTGTTAGCTTATTTACCCCCATTACTCCTAAATTGCTTTTAAGTAAGTTTAAATATGTATTTGCAGTTAGCTTTCTAGTTGCTGCAGTTTTAACCCCAACACCTGATTTTATTAATCAATCGATCATGGCCACCCCAATAATTCTTCTTTATCTATTAACCATATTGATTTTGTATGTCAAAAAAAATATAGTTAAATAGCCATGAATGGTTTTTTAAGAAAGTTTTCTTCAATTAAATTAACCAGAAAAGAGTTTTTATTGTATATGGGAACATTGTTTTTAGGAATTTTGGGTATTTCATCAATATTAAAATTAATATCAGAAGTTAATCCCAGTTTAAAGAATCAGAAATTAAACAAACAAACTAGTTTTGGAACAGGGAGGTATGGTGTATAGATTTAATTTACAAAAATTATGTCAAATAGATTACCAACAGTAGGTGGAGATAGTGGAAATTGGGGAACGGTTTTAAATTCGTTCCTTGAAGTTGCCCATGAAAGTGACGGTACTCTGAAAGACATCACTCGTGGGGCAACTTTTGTCGTTGCTGCAAATAATGCCCCCACGCTGGTTAAACAGCAAGCTGATTATGTTTGTGATGGTACTGATGATCAGGTGGAGATTCAGGCAGCCATTGACGCGTTGCCTGCCAGTGGGGGCACAATTTACTTATTAGGGGGTAATTTCTATACATCTGATATTATAACTTTGTGTTCAAACCTGTGCATTGATGGACTGGGATCATCTTGTATCTCTGGAACAATTACCTTATCGTCTACGAATTGGGGAATATTTTATACTACCGCCGATATATCCTATTGCAAGATTAAAAACTTACGCATGATTCGTTTAAGTGGGGGAATGGGTGGTTGTGTTGCCTTCAATGGGCAGTCCACTTACGAGTACCGTGGCTGTGGCTTGTATTACTGTGATCTCTACTCGGAAAATAGTGGTTGCTTCCCATATAGTTGCGGGGATGGTTTGGAAGTGCGCGAGTGTACGATTCGTGGCTCGGAAGTGGTAGACGGGAATGCAGTCGAAATCGGCTACTCCGGACTACCCAAATTTTATAACTGCTCAATCATTAGTGGTTCGGCCCCGACGACAGCGTACGGTTTGATGTTTACCGATAACGGTGGCGGTTTGTTTTCCAACTGCTACGTTGAAGGCAAAAATTACGGGGCGATGGTAACAATAAGTGGCAACCCCCGTTTTGTCGGTGGCGAGATTATCGG
>CAZKZX010000088.1:0-6617 GCA_964557335.1 uncultured Methanomicrobia archaeon
CAAAGCAACATCCCAACATGGATGTTTAACCATCAAAAGGACGTTATAACCGGTCAAGATAGACATATACTTGGCACTGAACTTACCTTGATGCTGCGAGAAGATATCAATCGCATGAAAAAGACGCGTAGCTATACTGGTATTCGTCACGATAGAGGCCACAAGGTGCGAGGTCAGAGAACTAAATCGACTGGTCGTAGAGGTGCAACTGTGGGCGTTCAACGCAGGAAGAAGCAATAGCAAAAGAGTTAGGTGTAAAAATGGGGTATCCTGGTAAAAATAAAAAGGCTTTCGACACGCCTAGTCACCCTTGGCAGGGAGCAAGAATTAGCGAAGAAGCCGAGCTCGTAAGGAGATATGGGCTAAAGAATAAGAGGGAAATCTGGAGAGCGGCTACAACACTTAGAAAGTATCGACGTGAAGCAAGAAAACTGCTCTTCGAGACTCAAGAGTTGGGAGAACGCGGAGAGCACGCAAACGTTGAGAGAGAAAAATTTCTTAGCAAGCTTAAGCGGATGGGGCTCATAGAAAACGACTCAACCTTGGACGCCGTGCTCACGCTAAAAGTTGAGGATGTTCTCGAGAGACGCTTACAAACGCAAGTTCATAAAAAGGGACTCAGCAACTCAGCAAAGCAATCGCGACAGCTTATCGTTCACGGCCACATAGCACTTGGTGGGAGAAGGGTTACTGTACCAAGTTACGCCGTGCCTATGGAGGAAGAAGTGATTATAGAATTCTATAAAGGTTCACCGATTTATAAAGAGATATCCGCAGAGAGTCCAAAAAATGTCAAGGAGTGATACAAATTAAATGGTCGAAAAAAAGTGGGGGATTGCACATATTTTTGCATCCTTCAACAATACAATTATAACGATAACAGATCTCAGCGGGGCAGAGACAATATCGAAATCTTCCGGTGGAATGGTAGTCAAGCAAGATAGAAATGAGAGTTCCCCCTACGCTGCCATGCAGCTTGCCACAAGCGTTGCAGAACAAGCACGTGATAAGGGAATTGTTGGCGTTCACGTAAAGGTCAGAGCACCAGGTGGTAACAAACAGAGGAGCCCGGGACCGGGCGCTCAAGCAGCAATAAGGGCGCTCTCACGAGCCGGACTAAAAATTGGCAGGATTGAAGATGTAACCCCAATCCCTCACGACGGAACTAGAGCGCCTGGCGGAAGACGGGGAAGGAGAATATAAATTAAGGTCTACATGGATTTGAACTTTATAGAGCTTTCGGATAGAAAAGCGCGTTTCATACTTTCAGGAGTTACCCCAGCGTTTGCAAACAGCATAAGAAGGGGCATGATTACAGACGTACAATCTATGTCGATTGATGACGTCAACTTCTACAACAATACCTCAGTCTTATTTGATGAGATGCTAGCGCTTCGACTTGGACTCGTCCCACTGACAGGTGGTGACAACTACGTTCCAGCATCAGAGTGTGCATGCAGCGGAGAGGGTTGTCTTTACTGTCAAGTCTCTTTAACATTGAATGTAAAGGGTCCAACAGTCGTGTATTCACGTGATTTGAAATCCTCAGACCCCGAGGTTGTTCCAGCAGAAGGAGACATACCTATTATAAAACTATTCAACGACCAAGAGATAATGCTCGAGGCGATAGCAAGAAAAGGTAACGGCAAAAATCATGCAAAGTTTCAATCAGCAGTCGCTGCTAGTTATAAGTATCTGCCAAAGTTTGTAATTGATGAATGTGATGGATGCGGAAAATGCGAAGAAGCTTGTCCAAAAAAAATAATTAAGGTCGAAGGGCAACTAGCTAAAATTACAGATGAACTTCAGTGTTCACTTTGCAATTTATGCCGTCTAGCTTGCGATATGAGTGCAATAAAAGTTACGGGCGATGCTCAATCCTTCGTATTTTATGTGGAATCCGATGGATCGATGGGTGCTAGAAACGTAATAATAAAATCAGTTGAATCATTAAGAGATAAGGCAGACCAACTGAACGAATATTTGAAAAGTTTTGGATAGGCGGGGGTTGCCAAGCTAGGTCAAAGGCGCTAGGTTGAGGGCCTAGTCTCATAGGAGTTCGTGCGTTCAAATCGCACCCCCCGCATACTGAAGTTTAATTAATCATTGAGTAGATATCCATGGGAGAAAGAAACATCAAAAAAACTAATATAAGATTAATTCAGCTCATTGAAGATTTAAAGAGGTATGCAAGAGAACACGAAGCTAACATATGGAAGGAGATAGGCAGGAGGCTAGAATCACCTTCAAAAAACTACGCTCAAGTAAATTTGAGTCGTATAAACAGATATACAAAATTAAACGACGTCACAGTTGTCCCTGGAAAAGTCCTCGGAGCTGGGGTGCTTGATCATCCAGTAACAGTTGCAGCTGTAAATTTCACTGATTTAGCTCAGAGAAAAATACGTGCGACAGGTGGAGCTGTGATGACAATTGAAGAGCTTCTTGAGGCTTTACCTAAAGGGTCAAATGTGAAAATTATAAGGTGAATTTTTAAAGGTGGTATTCTTGACAATCATAGATGCCGATGGACAAATATTGGGACGTCTTGGAAGTACCGTTGCAAAAAGATTGCTATCTGGTGAGGAAATAAATATCATAAATGCAGAAAAAGTCGTAATTTCTGGTAATCGTGACACGACATTATTAAAGTATCGTACTATGAGAGAGAAAGGATCAAAGGAGAAGGGGCCTTACTATCCTAAACGCGCTGACATGATACTAAAACGTGCGATTAGAGGCATGTTGCCGTACAAAAAGATGAAGGGACGACTTGCACTGGCTAAATTGAGAGTTTATATCGGAGCCCCGAGGGAATTTGTAAATATTAAGAGTGAGACGATTGAAGCAGCAGCAAAGTCTCGGCTTAGTACTGCCAAGTTAATCGAGCTTGAAGACATTTCCGAAAGGCTAGGAGCAAAGAAGATACGGTGATGAAATGGTAAAAATAGTTAATTCGAGTGGTAAGCGCAAAACCTCGATAGCTCGGGCGACAATAAAGGAGGGCCAAGGAATCATAAAAATTAACAAAAAGCCGTTAGATGTAATTGAGCCCGAACTAGTTAAAACTAAGATTCGAGAACCTCTTACACTTGCTGGGGACTTGGCAGAAAAGCTAGACGTAAAGGTCGATGTCCACGGCGGAGGGATGATGGGCCAAGCTGATGCAGCAAGAACGGCTATTGCCTGTGGACTGATCGAGTGGACCAATGACCTTAGCTTAAAGGATCTATATCTCAAACAGGATAGAACTCTGCTTGTTAGTGACTACAGGCAGAAAGAACCTAAGAAGTTCGGCGGCCGAGGAGCTCGAAAACGCAGGCAAAAATCATATAGATAACGGGCAGAAGATGATACCAATTAGATGCTTTACGTGCGGGGCAGTTATATCCATTTACTGGGATGAATTCAAAGAACGTATGAGTGCAGGAGAATCTGTGCAAGTAGTTCTCGATGACCTTGGAATAATGCGTTATTGTTGCAGGAGAATGCTTCTCACCCACAAAGAACTTGTCGATGTTTTAGCCCCGTATCAATAAATGGGGTTGTGGGGTAGCCTGGATATCCTACGGCGTTCGGGACGCCGTAACCTGAGTTCGAATCTCAGCAACCCCATGCATAATTCCACCTTTGGAGGAACGAATTTGAAAGGACTTACCGAAGAACTTACTCGCTATGAAAAGGCGAGAATTATCGGTGCAAGGGCTTTACAGATCTCGATGGGCGCGCCAACTTTGATTGACGTCAACTCATCAGACCCTATAGACATAGCCCTCGAGGAGCTTATTCGTGGCGTTATACCAATAACTATAAAAAGACATGGAGTCCGCAGATGACTCTAATAGAGGCCATATCTGTTTCGAAAATACTCGATGCGATGGGAGACGATGCCTTAGAAGTAGAAGTCGTAACTAAAGACGGTTACGGAAGATCTTCATTTCCAGCTCGTGGTGAAGCAGTAAACATGGCCAAAGAAGCAGTTTCAAAACTCATCGGTAAAGACGCGAGCCAGCAAACTGACATAGATCAGTTCTTACGAGCTACTTTTAATGATTCAAATTTAAGCGTGGTATTTTCAACTGCCATAGCTAAAGCAGCTGCATCATCGTATGACATGCCGTTGTGTCGTTATTTAGGAGGGGCTTTTTCAAAAGCGATGCCATATCCAATTTTACAGATTTTTAAAACTAATATTGATTATTACGTGATCGCTATTGGAGCAAAGTCAGTAGGCAGTGCGGTTGCAATTTCAACCTATATTCACCGTGAATTTAAGAAATTTAAAATGCCGCAAGGATCTGATAACTCTCACGTCTTGAGCAATTTGGCCGCAATCGTACAGGAAGCGGTAGCAAAATTTCGGGTAGACGTAAGGCTTGGGATGGGTTTTAAATCAGTAGCTAATCTCGACTGGCAGTACGATTTTAGAGCCCCCAATATGCCCAGTTCAACAAACGAGATTGACCTTGTGCTGGAACTGATAAGCCAATATAAGCTATATTACGTCGAAGATCCATTCAATAAGGAGGATTATGACGCTTTCGCTGACCTCGTAGATCGAGCAGGCAAAACGTGCGTTATTTGTGGAGACGCTATTTTTAACATGGATCAGGACAATATTATGCGCGGAGGTAAAAAGGGGGCTGCTAATGCTATAGCTATAAAACCCACGAAGACTATCACAGAAATTCATGAAATCGTGGAGTTTTCAAAACAGTGGGGTTACGAATGCATATTCTCCACGGAAGGCTCAACGACGTGTGAACCCGCGCTTTCACACGTCGCAGTTGCTCTTTCAGTGCCGTTCATTAAACTCAACATCAGCGGGGCAGAAAGTACATCAAAATTAAATGAGCTAATAAGAATTGAACAGCAGATGCTTGAAGGATCTAGCTGTAAAATGATGAGAAAACCAATTTAAAAAGAGGTGAACCAATGGAAGAGGCCAAGGAGTACGAATCATTAATTCCAATGGATGAATATTTGGCTGCTGGAGTGCACATCGGGACGCAACAAAAGACTGAAGACATGAAAAGGTTCATATACAGGGTAAGACCAGACGGGCTTTACGTGCTTGATGTCAAAGCCTCAGATGAGCGAATAAAAATCGCAGCATCTTTTTTGAGTAAGTTTGACCCCATGAGAATACTTGTTGTATCTGCTAGACAATATGGTCAGTATCCGGCGATGATGTTTGCAAAGGTAGTAGGTGCTAAGTCACTGGTAGGGCGATTTATACCAGGAACTCTCACAAATCCACAATACCGCAATTTTATGGAACCTGACGTCGTGATTGTAACTGATCCGATAGGCGATTCTCAAGCGGTCAAGGAAGCAGTGGACGTCGGAATCCCGGTAATTGGCATGTGCGACACGAATAATATGACGGGGAACATAGATCTCGTTATTCCGACTAATAACAAGGGGAGAAAAGCTCTAGCTCTCATTTACTTTCTACTTGCTCGCGAGATTCTTAAATTACGCGGCCAGAAATTGGATTACGTCGTAAGTGACTTTGAAGTAGAGATTTGATAGAGGGAGCTTTTATGAGAGAACCTGCTGTCGCAGGTACGTTTTACCCGAGTAACCCACTGGCACTTGAAAAAACAATTAGTAATTATTTGAGTGAAACTGAACCTTTAGACTTAAAAAGCGCAATCGTTCCACACGCCGGGTATGTATTTTCGGGATCTGTCGCAGGAAAAGTGTTTTCAGTTGTCCCTGAGGTAGACACCTATGTAATAATTGGGCCCAACCATTCATATCCAAGCGTCAGCGTTTCAGATGAGACTTGGCTCACACCTCTTGGAGAAGTACACGTAAACGTCAACATTGTAAGAAAATTGGACTTAGAGATAAACAATGCCGCACACAAGATAGAACACTCGATTGAGGTGCAAATACCGTTTTTACAGTATAGATTTGAGGATTTTGAGATAGTCCCAATTTGTATGGGATTACAAGGAATGGATGCTATACAAACGGTCTCTCGCGCTCTTAAAAATGTTGCAGCTGAAAATATAATAGTAATAGCTTCTAGTGACTTTACACATTATGAACCAGATAGCGTCGTCAGGGCTATCGATAAAAGAGTCATAGAGCCTATAACGGTACTTAATACACCGGAATTCTTAAAGAGGGCAAAAAGCACTTCAGTCTGTGGGTTTGGGCCCATCGCAGTTGCACTGGAATTCGCAAAGTTTAAGAGTGCAAATCATGGCAAAGTTCTTGAGTATGCAACGAGTGGAGACGTCAGCGGTGATTTAGGGGCTGTTGTAGGCTACGCAGGAATAGCATTGGTTTAACGCAATCATTGTAGCACAGTATATTAGTTCTATAGAGGATTATGAAGTGATTCATTGTTCAGCGCCAGGTAAAGTCTATTTGTTTGGAGAACATGCTGTAGTCTATGGAGAGCCAGCAATAGCGTGCGCGATAGATAAGAGAGTATTCACTTCAATTAGACTTAAAGAAGGCAGCAATATACGAGTAACTTCTATGAATAAGCGTTTGAACTGTAACAATCAAGAGTTCAGGTACGTCTGCGCTGCAGCAAACAAAATAAAAGATTTATGCGAGACGGACTTTGGAGCAGAAATTGCTATCAAATCGCAACT
>CAZKZX010000089.1:0-6606 GCA_964557335.1 uncultured Methanomicrobia archaeon
AGACGGAGCGAAACTGTATGTGAATGGTACTCCTTGCAAAATGTGCTGGAGATTGATTAAGAATGCGGGGATCGTAGAAGTCATATATACCGACGATGACCCAGAATCAGAGGAGTTAGGAAAAGTGCTTAAAGTAAGTCCACTAACCGTAACATTAACCAGCATGAAAGAGCCCACCCGGGAGAGTTGTTAGTAGTGCAAGAGCATTAGCTTCTTAATGTGTTATATGGGCGGGGATTACAATCTATTCTTAACAATCGAGGCTAGTCAGCTTAAAAAAGTAAGGAACAGAACTTAGTATTGATCACGCGCTATTACTAACGTGTTTCCAGTAATCTTAGCGATCGTAGTGTCGCGGCTGAAAAGGTAGTGGAAACGTTTAAACAATTCCATCATTTCGCAAATTGTATTTGTAGGTTCAATTAGTCATCATAATTAAATCAGGGCAATTGTATTTCTTTTTCGCGGTCTGGATGCTGTCCGCACAAAACTTTAAGTCACACCGTTGCAAAGGTATAGTTACTATATATGTTAGTCAGGAGATAGCAATGCGTTGTCCATTTTGTAATGTGGAAAATCCACAAGATGCCGAGGCCTGCTGCAGTTGCGGCGCAGAATTCATCAAGACTGAATTTGATTTAATCGAGGAGGCCTTGCTCTTAAATCAGCAAGGAAAAACGATTGATGCATTAAACAAACTTGATGAAGCTCTTAAACTCGATTCAAAAAATGCTGACGCACTTTTTAATAAGGGCTCTATTTTAGAGGAGCTAAATCAGATTGATGAAGCGTTAAAGTATTATAATCTTGCCTTAAAAAACGACCCAAACAATGTTATGACTATCACAGCGAAAGGAAATATATTAAGTGACAAAGGCTTATTTGAAGAAGCACTAGCGACATTTAATGTTGCGATTAAAACTGATCCCAGCTATGCGTTGGCTTACAATGCAAAAGGTGTCCTTTACCAAAAAAGCGGTATGTATGAAAAGGCAATACAATGCTATAATAAAGCCCAAGAATTGAACCCGGAATTCGATCTACCGTGGATTAACATGGGGATATGTTACACTCTCATGGGGGACTACGAAACAGCGGACGGGATGTTTGAGAGAGCACTCTACTTGGAGCCAAATAATGCCAATGCTTGGTTTTACAAAGCAAACGCCCTGTCAAATATGGAAAAATATGATGATGCTTTAAAGTGTTTCGACAAAGGAATTATAATTGATGATACGAAAGCTTCTGCTTGGGATGGCAGAGGTCTTACGCTCGCAAGTTTATTTAAATGGTTTGATGCGCTAGAAAGCTTTGACAGAGCTCTGCAACTTGATCAGAGATATTATATCTCCTATAACAACAAGGGCTACGTGTACTACAACTTGGGCAGGTTTGAACAAGCCCTAGAAAATTTTGACAAAGCTATAGAGATTAATAGTGAATATGAATTAGCGTGGATTAACAAAGGCCTTGCACTTGATAGTTTGGGCAGGTTTGATGAAGCTATAACGTGTCTTGATAGAGCATTTGAACTTGATTCTGATAACATTTGGGTGTTAAACAGAAAAGGATTCATACTGTTTAGTATGGATCGATTTAGCGAAGCAATAGAAGCATTTGACGCGGTTTTGGAACGCAATCCGGACGATTCTTATGCTCTTTCGTTTAAAGGAAGCTCATATGATGGGCTCAAGATGTACGATAAAGCACTTCTGTGTTTCGATGAAGTCTTAAACATTGATCCTAACGATTCTTTCGTTTGGACTTCAAAGGGAAGCGCATTATATAGCCTTAACAGTTTCAAGGACGCAATCGCTTGTTTTGAACGTGCGCTTGAGATCGATCCGCAGAATTTAGAAGCAAAGCAGTTTAAAGAGTTGTGTCTGGAAAAAATGATGCATAAAAATAGTTAAAGACTTTTAGGCAGGGCAAAGTTAACACGTTATTTGATGCCACTACGAAATTGAGAATTCATGAACTATACCGCGCAACATATCTGTTGAAGCTTGACAACACCTTCAACTCAATTACTTAAAATAATCCTCAATAGGCATGGGACTTTCGTTTGTGCAAAAAACGTTAACTGCAATATTACATTTAGCACCAGAAATCTCAACGATGTAAAAAAATTCAATCTACAAAAAAGCCGGGCCGATAACACGACGGCCTATAGGTTTTTTGCAGTACCGCATAACGACGTTGTAAGAATAAACTAGAGTCCTCCTAAATAAAATGTGATAGAAGTGCTCCTACTACGAATTATCCGTCGTTATAACTTTATTACTTCTTCAGCCTCATAACCTTCGTGAACTATTAGAGCAATTTTCTTTACCATAGCAGTCGGATCTTTGGCTTGGAAAACATTTCTTCCTATTGCAACACCGTGACCTCCGGCGTCAATTGATTCTCGGATCATTTGCAGCAACTGAAGTTCTGTATCCATTTGCGGTCCTCCGGCCACGACTACAGGTACAGGACAGCCAGCCGTGACTTCTCTAAAAGTATCAGGGCTACCTGTGTAATTCGTCTTGACTATATCAGCTCCAAGTTCAGCTCCCACTCTTGCGGCAAGTTTTACATACTCGACGTTGTGTTCACTTTCAACTTTGTCGCCTCTCGGATACATCATTGCTAGTAGAGGCATTCCCCAGTAATCACACCGCTCAGATATATTTCCAAGTGCGGTGATCATTTCTGCTTCATATTGTGCCCCTATGTTGGTGTGGACACTAACTGCGTCCGCCCCAAACTTTATCGCTTCTTCGACGGTCCTTACAAGTACTTTATGATTTGGATCAGGCGCGAGAGACGTGCTTCCGGAAAGGTGCATTATGAGGCCAACGTCGCGGCCGTAACCTCGGTGTCCGTGTTTTGCAAGACCAATATGACCCAAAACAGCATTTGCTCCACCCTCAGCAACTTTATTTACTGCATCTCTCAAATTTTCGAGGCCTTTAACAGGACCAACGCTTACACCATGATCCATTGGAATTATTACAGTATTACTAGTATCTCGGTTAAAAATTCTCTCAAGCCGAATAGACTTTCCTATATACATAAAAAGAGATAACACAAGCTCAATAATATCAATTTTTCGCCAATAGAGAGTTCTATTTGAAAGGGTGAAGTCTTAAAATCCAAGAACTTGCGCGTCATAATTTGGGGTTGAATGAACCATCGTGCAATTTAACGAACCTCAAACAGGGAACTAGATTCGGTGCTACTTGGTGATTCTCACTGCGAACGTTTCTTTATCATTAACGCTGACATTCTATTCTTGTATTTCAACAGGCTCTGCAAAAGACAGACTTTTTGGCATCAACTATCAAATAGCTGTGACTATATTAGTATCAAACTCTGCTTAAAGTCCTTTTTCCATACAAGCTGGGGTTTCACACTTTCTTTGCCCATTTACGTAAAGAGAATTCAGTAAAAGTGTAGCCACAGTTATTCATAATAGGATTTTTGTAATGACGTCAAATAACTGAATGTGCTGATCGTTGCGATCTACTAACGAATGACATTGTCTTAACTCAATAAGAGCCGAGAGTTAGAAATAAAATAGCAGTTTAGTCACATTCAGTTAACCTAGTTTTAAGTGCCAAAACCTTAAAGGCACTAAGAATAAAAAAATCGCATCAATAAAGATCGTACAATTTTGATTTACTAAAGTCGGCTTGCTTATAGGCGACGTTTTGACACTAGTCAACATCTGATGTTAAGACTCGGTACAGTTGTTTAGCACAGTTTAAATGCTGGCAAATGGCTGGTAAATGCTACGTTTTAAAAGTTACAAATGGTGAATGTAATGAGTCATTTACCCCGCAGCGTTGAGTCAGTTTAACGGTTACAAACGAGCGTTCTGTTTAATGCTTTAGCTCTTTCGTAAATGAGACTTATTTAAAGCGCTATAATTGTTGAATTTATCTTCTACAACTGATCAAGGTTTTAGAACTCTTTCTATTATAGCAAAGGCGCGATCAATTTTCATTCTGTCCGCCGCATAAGAAATTCGAATGTATCCCTCACCATATCGTCCAAACGCGTGCCCCGGCACTACAATTACTCCAGCTTTTGCTAGTTCCGTCGTCACATCTTGGCTGGTGCCATATGCCGCAATGTACGGGAACGTATAAAATGCGCCTTTTGGCGTAACGCAATCTGCGATCCCTTTGAGCCTGTCTAGAACTAGATCCCTTCTCTGTTTAAACTCAGAAACCATATAGTCTATAGAATCCTGAGGGCCCGTTAAAGCTGCAAACGCTGCTTTTTGAGAGACAGAAGACGCACACGCTTGTATATATTGATGAATCTTCAGCATTTCTTCTGTAACATCGTGAGGTGCAATAGCGTAGCCAATTCTCCAACCGGTCATGGCATATGTCTTTGAGACAGCATTTATCACAATAACTCGTTCTGGGTCGATAGCCGCGGGACTGATGTGTTCTCTTTCGTAAATTATCCTGTCATACACTTCATCTGAGATGATGTAAAAGTTGTGATCTTGGGCAAGCTCAACTAACGCCTTAATTTCATCATAAGGTAGAATAGAACCTGTAGGATTTGACGGAGAGTTCAGCACTAGAACTTTCGTTCTATTTGTTATCAAATCCGCGACATCCTCAGATGACAGGATAAAATCATTTTCAGATTTTAACCGGGCGCTTACCGGAATTCCCCCAGCCAAGTAGGTAAGAGCAGAGTAAGCGACAAATCCAGGATCTGGCAGTATCGCGTGATCACCTGGGTCTATTAGTACCTCAAACGCTAAATGCAGACCTTCACTCCCTCCAGCGGTCACTATTATGTTGTCTTGGTTCGAATTGAGACCGTATCGGTGGTAATAATTGGAAATCGCATCGAGCAACTCAGGGTATCCTTTATTAGGTGTATAACCACAAAACCCTTCATCAATTGCCTTTTTAGCAGCTTCCTTAACGTGTTTTGACGTATCAAAGTCTGGTTGACCGAGGCCCAAATTAATTGAATCGGGTCGAATCAATCTAAACGTCTCTCGTATTCCGGAGATCGAAAAATGTGAGGTTCTATCAGCTAGCATTGAAATTCTTCAACGGTCTAATCATTGCTTATACCTAACTACAACACTACCATTAGTTATTCGGGTATCATAACTCTGATTGAGTCAATTGGAATCTTCATAATCGTATAGCGCTTTCCTCTTACACCTAAACCTTCTTGAATTGCCTGCTTTATATCTTCAGCAATCGGGTCATTTACGACTGTATTGACTTGTATGGCTCTCTCTGCGTTAGTTCTTATTGCCTCAAGCGCCATTTCGGGCTCCTCCTTAATGACAAAACCTTCCCATGTTTGAGGTGACGCCCCCCAGTATTCTATACAGTAAAATCCTGTCACTTTTGCGTTTGTGAGTATGTTAAGTGTCTTTCCCAAGTTCTCATAGTCAACGAATATTTGCAAAAGGACTTTTTTCATAACTTCACCATCCATTATAATAAAAAATTGGCATATTAATAGCACTTTAATATGTATTCCTTGAACTTCTTATAGGTAACGTTACAGTATTTTAGTCTCCAATTTCAATAATTTTAAATTCAATCACCTCGTATATCTTTTTGAATGTCTCCTGAACGATCACACATTACTTTTGTTAGTTCTTATCCACCGCGGGAATGTGGAATTGCTACGTTTACTCAAGATTTGCTGCTTCATCTCATTCGCAATAATCCGGCAATTAAATGTGACGTTTATGCTATAGATCCGAGCCACGAGAACGACGCGTACGGCTGTCTGAGTCCACTTTTATACGCAAGATCAAAAGTCCGTTGCATTATTAAAGACAAAGATCCTATAAGCTTTTTTGAAGCTGCAAGAAAGTTGAATTTAACGAGTGTAGATGTCGTCAACATCCAACACGAGTTTGGACTATACGGAGGCATTTGGGGAAGCAATATTCTTGACTTTATGGAGGAGTTACGTAAACCTATAATAACAACGCTTCACACAGTTTTATCAGATCCATCGGAAATTGTAAAGTCCATCACCGAAAAACTCTACAATCTTTCCGACAGAGTAATCGTTTCTGCAAATATCGGCCGAGAACTTCTAGATCAAACTTATGGATTAGCAAAGAAGAAGATTGATGTTATCCCTCATGGCGTTCCAGACGTTCCCTTGATAAGCACAAAAAGACCAAAAAAGAAGCTATCACTTGAAAACCAATTTGTGCTTAGCACTTTTGGGTTACTTCATCCAGCCAAAGGTGTAGACTACGTCATCGAGGCTCTTCCAAAAATCATATCTGATAACCCAGATGTTGATATTCGATATTTAGTAGTGGGAGAAACCCATCCTAACGTCATTAAACATAGCGGTGATAGTTACCGAGCGCATTTAGAAGAGATGGTAACAGATCTGAAATTAGATAAAAACGTCATCTTCGTAGATAGATACCTAACAAACAGAGAGCTAATACTGTATTTCCTCGCTACAGATATCTGTATACTTCCTTATTTAGGGAAAGATCAAATTTCCAGCGGCGTCTTGTCCCAAGCAATCGGGTGCGGAAAAACGATAATCTCGACACCTTACTTACACGCGACAGAAGCATTGTCCGAAGGGAGAGGT
>CAZKZX010000090.1:0-6534 GCA_964557335.1 uncultured Methanomicrobia archaeon
TACAGGTACGATAGGAGGCTATCTCATTAAACGACTCCTAGCGTCAGGCGTCGGACACGTATTCGGCGTACCTGGAGATTATATTATAACGTTTTTCAAACAACTTACTGATAGTAAAATACAACTTGTAACAACCTGTGATGAGCTGACCGCTGGATATGCAGCCGACGCGTACGCTCGTATTCGCGGGCTTGGAGCCGTGTGCGTTACCTATAGTGTAGGTGGGCTTAAAGTTGTTAACGCTACTGCTCAAGCGTTTGCAGAGAAGTCGGCTGTCGTTGTTATTTGCGGAGCGCCTGGAATGGGCGAGCGAACGAAAAATGCCTTACTTCACCATACAGCACGTAACTTCGATACACAACGACGCATATATGATGAAGTTACGATCGCGTCGGCGGTGTTGAGTGATCCAAGCACAGCGTGCCACGAGGTTGATCGAGTGCTGTTAGAAGCACTACGATTTAAACGCCCCGTTTATATCGAATTACCGCGCGATATGGTTTTCAAATCAGTAGAGCGTCCACACGTGTACAAACCCCCGAAGCAAGTTTCAGACCGCAACACGCTAAACGGCGCATTGACAGAAGCTGCTTCACTAATCAACAGCGCTAAACAACCAGTAATCATCGCGGGTGTCGAACTACACAGGTTCGGATTAGTAGATAAGTTGCTCGCACTGGCTGAAAAAACGGCGATACCAGTCGCCGCAACGATTTTGAGCAAATCTGTAATCGGAGAATATCATCCGCTCTATATGGGCATCTACGAAGGCGCAATGGGATACGAGTCTGTTCGCGCTTATGTCGAATCAAGTGATTGTTTAATTTTGTTAGGAGCGCCTTTGACTGACGTTGACCTAGGCCAATACACAGCCCACATTGATCAAGCAAAGGCAATTTATGTTACAAGTGAACAGCTCACCATCGGATATCATTCATATCTCGACGTCCGTTTGCAGGACTTTCTCGATGGTCTTCTTACCTTGCCACTAACAAAGAAGACTTCAAAGTTCCCACGTCCGCCAACATTACAGCCTTTCGTTTCAATAAAAGGCCAAAAAATGACAGTTAAGCGCCTATTTGAACAGTTGAATTGGATTTTAACAGATGATACGGTGGTCATCGCAGACGTTGGTGATGCACTGTTCGGTGGGCTCGACTTGATCGTTCACGGTAAAACGGAATTCTTAGCACCTGCGTATTACCTGTCGCTCGGCTTTGCGGTACCTGCGTGTATTGGAGCGCAATTGGCAAATCCACGTATGCGCCCCCTAGTGTTAGTTGGTGATGGGGCATTTCAAATGTCGGGCATGGAAGTGTCGACAATTGCCCGCCTTGGACTGAACCCAATCATCATCGTACTTAATAACTGCGGGTATGGTACAGAACGTCCCTTACAAGATGGGCCTTTCAATGATCTCCAGCTGTGGCAATACAGTCAGATTCCTAAGATTGTTGGTGGAGGGAAAGGTGTAAGAGTAGAAACTGAAGACGAATTGGAGGATGCTCTGGTAATTGCTCAGGCGTATACTGACAATTTCACACTTATCGATGTGCAGTTGGATCCCCAAGACAAATCGCCAGCATTAGAGAGGCTCACACAACGTCTCGCGATGAAAACTCAAATTAGTTGAATTTTAACACGTGGCGAAAGAGGTCAGATAGGAAAAACAAAACGCTCTATTAAGTCAAGTGCCTCATTTATCGCTTGGTCTGCAGTAACCCGACGTCCTAGCTGCCGCTGCAACTGCTTGGCATATTTCTCAATTCGAATTTTTGTTTCAGTTTTAATTCTAATTGATGTTGTTTGCGTCACACTATCACTACTCATTAGTTCTAGCAGGATAAGTGTTTTACGATTACTACTATGCTAGCGGCATCGCCTACGTACAGAAAGTGCGCTTTTCAAAAAAAAACACTTGTACATTTTTCGTTACTACAGGCAACTCTATGCGTTAATTCCTATTTGTAATAGCTCAGCATAAGTGATTTCTTCTGTGTTACCAACAGCTAAAACTGTATTAATAAAAGAACATTAATGTGATTGGTAGAAACGCTCAAATCCCGGGGACCTGACGTATAATCCTTTTTTGATGAGGGCAAATATTAATAAATGCATGAGCATGTTCGAGCATGGAACCTCTAATAAAGGTTGCACCTCCTGGTCCTAAGGCTCGGGTTATTCTTCGAAAAGATGCGGACGTAATTTCTCAATCGATGGTTCGAGAATATCCTCTAGTTTTGCAGAAGGCTCAAGGGCTCAACTTGTGGGATGTAGATGATAACCGGTACCTCGACTTCACTGCTGGAGTTGCTGTGATGGCGGTAGGATGGAACCATCCGCGCGTTGTTCACGCGATTCAAGAACAGGCGAAATATTTATCCCACGGGGCTTTCCTTGACTTTTGTTCTGAAATTCCTGTCACATTTGCAGAAGACATTGTTCAGCTTCTTCCTCCTAGCCTAAGCAGAGTTTATTTTTCTAATTCTGGAGCAGAAAGTATTGAGGCAGCGATGAAACTTGCCCGACACCATACAAAAAGAAAATATTTTGTATCATTTTATGGGTGCTTTCACGGAAGAACTTATGGAGCAGTTAGCCTTACTGCCGCGAAAGTAATACAGCGAAAACAATTCGGACCATTTTTGCCAGTTATCCACTCGCCATATCCGAATCCGTACCGTCCATTCGGGCGTGAACCTCTGACATGTGATAGAGACGTTCTTTACAACCTCGAGGAGGAAATTTTCAAGACTGAAGCCGCTCCTGAAGAGGTTGCGGCAATCTTTGTCGAACCGATCCTAGGGGAGGGGGGCTACGTCGTTCCCCCAAAGTCATTTTTAAAGGGACTGCGTCGTATATGCAACGACTATGACATCTTACTCGCGATCGACGAAGTACAGTCTGGTTGCTATCGCACTGGAAAGTTCCTCGCATCAGAACATTTTGGTGTAGTGCCTGATATCGTTTGTTTATCCAAAGCAATCGGAGGGGGATTACCGTTAGGTGTAACGATTGCTTCAGATGAAATCATGACGTGGCCTCCTGGGTCGCATGCAAGTACGTTTGGCGGAAATAATGTCGCATGTGCCGCAGGAATGGCCGCGCTGGATATCATGAAAGAAGATGGTTTTGGAGATCACGTAACAAAAATGGGAACTTACCTCTTAGAGAGGCTCAGAGACCTTGAAAAGCGTTACGAAGTAATCGGCCACGTGCGGGGCATGGGATTGATGTCAGCAATTGAGCTTGTTCGGAGTCGAACAACAAAAGAGCCTGCCGTACACGAAAGAAATATGATACTCAAAACTGCGTTTAAGAATGGCCTCACTCTGCTCCCAGCAGGCGAGTCAGTGATCAGATTCTGCCCCCCATTGACGATAGAAAAAGAGGACATTGATATTGGATTTGAAATTCTCGACGCAGCTATTGCGGACGTTTGACTCGGCGCTTAGATCTTGATATTATTCGAACTGAGGTGGGTGTTCGAAAATGCCTGACAAAAAAAAAGTTACTTATGTATCAGTTGCAAGTGATGAAAGTATTCACGCCAAGTATGAAGAAGCACTTGCGAAAATTGAGCCAGAATTGGGGCAACGTCATCCGATGTTCATCGGAGACCAAGATGTTTTCTCTGTTGAAGAGTTTGAAGTTGTGTCTCCTATCGACAGAGACCTCGTGATTGGACATTTTCAGAAAGCGGATGAACAGCACGCAGGGCTAGCAATAAGTGAGGCAAAGAAATCATTTTACGATTGGAGCCAAAGAAGCTGGAGAGATCGAATGCGAATTATTCGAGCAACAGCAGAAGGGCTCAACCAAGAGAAGTATTCCCTATCTGCCTTAATTACCTGCGAAGTAGGGAAAAACAGGTTCGAGGCGCTCGCTGAGGTTGGAGAAGCCGTCGAAATGCTTAGATACTATTGCGACGTCTATGAACGAAACAATGGCTATGTTACCCCGATGGCCTCAGACTTACCAAATGAACGAAACACTAGTGTAATGAAGCCGCATGGCGTCTGGGCTGTTATTTCTCCTTTTAACTTCCCGATAGCTCTTGCCGCTGGCACGGCTTCCGCCGCGTTGCTCACAGGAAACACGGTCGTATTTAAGCCCACTAGTAAAGCATCATTAACAGGATTACGGCTGTACCGCGCATTTGTAAAAAGCGGCTTGCCGGCTGGAGTGATGAACGTCGTGACCGGACCAGGAGGGCCATTTGGAGAAGTAGCAGTAGCACATCCAGATGTGGATGGAATAGCCTTCACCGGATCAAGGGCTGTTGGTCTGTGGCTACAACGACATTTTATTACGAAACAACCCTACCCAAAGCCGATTATTTCCGAAATGGGAAGCAAAAACCCAGCAATTGTCACAGCCCACGCCGACCTCGATAAAGCTGTTGAAGGCGTGATAAAAGGTGCCTTCAATTACGGAGGACAAAAATGCAGCGCAACGTCGCGGGTGTACGTCCACGAAGCAGTTGCCCCGCAATTTTTAGAAACGCTCCGTGCGAAGATTAAAGAGCTCACAGTTGGCGATCCCCGACAAAGAGAAGTTTTTATGGGCCCGATAATTGACCAGGAAGCACTAACCACGTTTAAAGAGTCTGTTGACATTTGTAAACGGGACGGTGGGTTTATCATAACTGGCGGCGAGGTGCTGACAGGAGGCATGTATGCAAAAGGGTATTACGTGAGACCAACCGTCGCAACTGGATTACCTCGTGGGCATCGTCTCTTCAGAGATGAACTCTTTGTACCCTTTATAATCATCGATACGTTCACTTCGTTAGAAGAGGCACTTGCTGAGGCGAATGCAACGGAGTTCGGGCTTACAGCGGGGATTTTTTCAGAGCAAGACGAAGAAATTGAGCGATTTTTCACCACTATTCAGTTTGGCGTTTGCTATTCTAACAGGAGAGGTGGAGCGACAACAGGAGCCTGGCCCGGCAGTCAATCATTCGGTGGATGGAAAGGAAGTGGATCCACAGGGAGAGGAGTTGGTGGCCCCTACTACTTGCAGTCGTATCAGAGAGAGCAGCTGCAATCGAGACTTTAACGTACATTGCCACTCTTGATTTAGCGAGGGACTGCTTATCAATGCAAAGCTGCGCATATAGCAGTCACATACTCTTCATATGCGTCTGTAATCAAACTGCCCTTACACGTCTTACAACCTGAATAGTTAGTCCGAGAGGGGTTATTATATAAACACCGGCAACATTCTACCTCATAGCAAGGAGGTAGAAAAATATTAACGCATGCTACATGAGGTGTTTATCTGGTTGAAGAACAGCAACAAAAGGTACGACTGCCGAGAAAAGATAAAAACGAGATTTTTGGAACAGTCGAAAGCATGCTCGGTGCGAGCCGAGTAAGGGTCCGATCTATGGATGGAAAAACTCGTATGGGCCGTATACCAGGCAAGATGAAAAAAAGAGTATGGTTGCGCGTGGGTGACATAATCCTAATCAGGCCTTGGAGTTTCCAAGATGAAAAGGCAGATGTTGTTTGGCGATATCTCGGCACTCAGGTTGACTGGTTAAGGAGAAAAGGGTACATATAATCGGCTAACTATATCTGAGGTAATGGTTTTTGGCTACTCTGGATCGAGTTACTGCAGTTTGAAAAGCAAACGAGTTGAGCGGTTGCTGTATAGAGATCATAACTGGCCCTGCTCTTCAAAGGCTTTTTAACTAATCAAACTTTTTTTAAGAGTGTGTGCTATACCGTTAACGTCTTGTAAACTTTTTGCCAGAAACTGAAACTCAGTTTATCTTTGTTCAAGCCTATGCTCCTAAGTCAATAGCGCTTTTAGAAGGTCACTCTGTTGTTAATCATACAATGAAACTTAGAAATTGAGAGAACAAAACAAATTTGAAAATAGTAAAAAAGAACTACTTATAATTGATCGTGTATCTTCACAATATAAGCTTACGTTTGAATTAAAAACGGAAATAGGACCGGACAGAACTCATTTAATGAATTAATATTTAGCCATTTAAAATCACAGCAGCCTCGTTCGTTTCGAGCGAGCAATTTGAGGAATGGATATTTTTTGCTAATTCAGCCACTAATTGTGGCTTCTCATCTCATTTTACGCTTCTTTTATACCTCTGAGCATACTCTTCTCTAGATTAGTGGATTGTTATTAAAAAAATGCTCCTGCCATTAAAGCAACGAGAAATAAGATCATAAATATAGGGACGATACTAAGTTGCTTATTCACATTCTGGACATTAGATGTCTTAATGAGAGATAACACTGAATACAATAAAATACCGTCTAATAATGCGACAGGCACAAGGTAGGCGGGACCGACAGCTCCTACAAAATAAGGAAAAGGTGAAGCTATTATAAAGAGCAAAAAGAAAAGGGCTACAGTCCAGAACTGAATTCATGGTGGCTGACGCGCAAAATCTTCCCTTCGACGACAACAGTTTTGACGCCGTGATCTGTGAGTCCGTCACCGCATTTGTGGACGATGGGCAAAGAGCGGTGGATGATTATGCCCGCGTAACCAAACCCGGCG
>CAZKZX010000091.1:0-6531 GCA_964557335.1 uncultured Methanomicrobia archaeon
ACTATTTTAAATCAAAATGCGTGAGTTACCTATACTTTAAGCTCTCGCCAGAAGGTGTAAACTTGGTGTTGCTTATCTTTCTCCTCTGTCGCTGAGTCTTCCTTGGTTTAGGCTTTGGAACAAAGCGTCGTAATTGTGAAATTGTTCCCAAATAGGCCCCATCTAACAGGTACACCTCGGCAGTCTCAAGTTCTACAGCCTCGTTTGTAAAAAGCGGCCCGAGAAGAGTATCGTAAGTAGCTTCGTTAAAGGCTACACCACCAGCAAGTTCATTAAATGCGGGCATTATGACGACACGCGGATTAGCGAACCATTCAAGATCTGTATATCGCTCCTTAAACACCGCCTCAACAAAGCGCGTTCGAATCCAAACCGGCTGTGAGCTGAGGTGGCCGAGAGGGTCTGCAAGGCGAATGGATGGGTGGTTATGTCCCATAACTACATAATCGCACGAAAGTAATTCACGCGCGGGCCATGTGTGCCCGTGCATAAAGCCGATATTTTGTAACACAAACCCCTTTGATCGATGGAGTTCAATCCGAAGATCTTCACGCCACGGAATTAAATAAGTAAGCCCGGAATCGTGGTTTCCAGGCACTATATCAACTGTAGCGCGTTCTGCAATTGACCGCAAAAAGTGCGGGATGTCTTCCCGTTCAAGTTTTGAAGTCCACGGAACGTTATGCTTTATGTCCCCCAAAAGGATTACCCTATCAGCTTTTGTATCCTCCACGTATCTGAGTATCCTATCTGTGCGGCGTTGCACTTGTGTCGGGATGTGTATGCCACTTAGGGATAGCTCGTATTCAATCCCGATGTGTATGTCAGCTACAACGAGAGATCCATCGACAGTTAACGCTGGTTCGTTAATGAGCGGCGTCAGTTCCATATTTGAAAACTAATTTAAACATGCGACCTATAAATATCATCTCAAGCTCTAAACGTGTGATTCAATTTTTCCATCCCATAAACACGGCCGAACTTTCACGATGCTGTTGATGCTAACCAATGGGCGTTGTGTGATTACTGCGCATTGCCTTTAATCAAGTAATCGAATCTTACCATTTCAATTGTGATTGACTTGCTATTCCATTTCGAGTTTAGAGAACGTTTGCAAAGTGATCTAAATATCAACATAGAAATATAAAAATCAAAAAATTGCCTGCTGACTCAAGCCTGGTATTTTGTTTTTATAGCTATACTAGTGTTTCCGTGGGCACTATCATGGCCTACTGTCACATATACCCTGTCGTTACCTTTTGTGAATATTAGTAATCCACTAGATTCATCCGGACTTATGAAGTCACTTGTTAGATTGTAGCCACGCTTTTGCATTTCAGTCTTGTAGAAAGCAATCACCTGCTTTGCACTGTCGTTAGTTTGATACGTCATAAATAGTCCAACAATTCGGTTGTTGAAGTTAAATGTTCGATTAGCGTTCGGATAGCCAGGTATATTGCTTTGCGTTTCACCCGCTGGACCTGTTTTGTTGAGAGACGCATTTTCAATCTTGACTGTACAACCTGAGCATGCAAGCACGAAACTTATAACGATAAGCGTAGATAACAAGAGTTTGAAAAGCTTCATGGCAACCTTATGTAAAGATACTAGTGAATAAATTTTTTGGTAAATTGGAAACTCACTCATTTTTACTTGGTAAGGAACAGAATCAACGAGAACTGATACAATTTTAACTTTATCGTTACTGTGCCGAGGGGACTGTAGGGCAGTTCTAAGATGTTAGTCAAAAAGCCGGTAGTTAATGAAAACGTATAATCAGATTAGCCTATAGCAACAACTGACACATTTATAAATTAACGCTCGATATTTTGATGTGCTTAATAGTTTATCCTCATCCGACAACTAAACCTGTGGCTAGCCTACAACTTCATTTCTGCCCATCGATATAAACAAGACGATATAAGCAGCAATCGAGGAAATTCCCGTGTCATTAGGCTTTTCTCGTTTTGTGATAATGTATATTAGTGATACTGTATATCGTCTGCTCTGTCTCTTTATAGCCTCGCACGGGAAGCTACGTTATGACCTTAACCATTTCTATAAATTACATGCGGTGAGAACGACTACTTCTTTGCTGTCTCTACTTAAGCTTACCAGCCCGCGATCGTGATTTCCTTACCTGTCTCATAGGACACTATCTCCTCAAAACTTAGTAAGTTCAACAAACCGGCTGAGCATTTGTGCCAAAGAAGGCTTCTGTGTATTCTGTTTCTATACTCGTATACCCTAACGCTCCGTCTAGGAAAAAGCCGTGCTCCTTTACTACAGAGTCATTACTAAAGTTCGTCACTGCGAACAACATCTCAGTTAGCTTTACCACCTCAACTAGGTGTTAGGCCACGGCGCCGTCTGAAACAGACGCCACAGACGCAAATATTTCCCTATGTCTTGACCTGCTTTGTCGTTATTTAAAAATTGATAGATGGTGCACCCGTTGGTATTAAACGATGTGCGACGAGTATTCGTTGCTACAGTTGCGAAGGCTTGCAGCGGCTAGTGCATCCATTGAACCCCGCAAGACTGAGAGAAGAATAATATAAACGGCAATAAGGAAAAATATTCGTTATAGTCCGTTCTCCTTCTGCGGTAATGTGTATGACGAATCGCGTCTGACTGGACTATAAGCGGCTAAATAAACGAACAACGAAAAAGGAGGAAAAGGGAACGGTGGCAGCATATCATTGTTTCATTATTGCTCATTAACCGTTAAATTTACTACATTACTTACCGTCGGTGCGTATTGGCTATCACCATCGTAGGTTGCCTTAAAGGAAAAGACACCTGAAGAAGTGGGTGTAATCGTCTCAATGAAGAACCCTTTATGTTGCCCTGTCTCGGTTGTGGCGGTGCCGAGGGTAGTCCACGTTCCACTAATCAACTGTTGAATATTTACTTTTGCTCCTCCGATGTAGTTTGGTGCGCTTGACGTGCCTGACACTAGACCACCGACGAGATCAAGTGTTTGGCCGACCTTTGCTGCGCTTAGTTTCTCTCCGTTTTTATTCATGAGCACGATGACGAGCACTGTTGGCTGTTTTGCCGTTGCTTCTGTATCTACAGCATATCTACTGTAAGTTACTGGTGTAGATTTCCTCGCCTGCCCTGCAGCAACATACGGTACGCAGAGTATCAATATAGCCACAATAAATAAACATGTCAATGTCTTTTCTAAGTTCAAATGGATCACCATTCAACCTTACTTGTTAAGTACACAGTAAATAATTTACGATATTTTTCTGGCTTTAGTCATTGCTGCCATTACCAGCCCGCATAATGGTAAAGCGTGTGTCCGCTTATTTCCGACAGACGCACAACTGGCTGCTGTGACCGTTGGTTTTAATAAATGCCCACGGTACGTTTGTCCGCCATGCAATCCTTATGGCTTAAAAGATTAACGTGAGTATGAGCGGATCTATAGGGTTTGGAGGAAGCGGAAGCACGAAGCTAGCGAGCCATAATACCCCTATGATGATGGCAAGTGGCACTGTCGGTGGAAAGAGCATTAACATATAATATCACCTCCCTTTATAAATCTCTCAGTTTCTGCTGATAATTTTTAAACGCTCATGTGCGTCCTTAAATATTGCGTTATTACTGCTGAAAAACCAGAATACCCTCAAGATATATCCGGGTTTTGAAACACTATCGATTCTTATTTTTAGCAACAGGACCGTGTTGAAAAATCTGTTGGAAAGCCGATGCAATTACGTTTGAGGTTTACTATGGTATAACGGTGTGGCGTGATGTGGATTACTAGACTCTTGTGTCGTGAGGTGAGACAATTTGCACCGTGTTCACCTGCCAACGACCACCACGTTTAGTTGGAACTCCGGTGTCGTTAAGTCGCTTGCAATATGCCGGTAGGTGAGGGCTTTGTATCTACACTAGAACATCATCCACGCGACAGCCTGTTCGTCTGCGCTTTTTACATATTCGTTATCTCTACTGTGAACTTAAAAACCAGCCTCCATCACACCTCCTTCCGCGCTTAAAAATGCTATAGTGTCTTTTGTCCTTTCCTTTATTCTTCTATTTTTATATCAGTACCATAAACATCGGTAAAAACGTCACCACAAAAGACAAGACCGGCCCTAGTGTTTGGGCTAATCCTTCCAGAAAGGTGAGCGTGTCAATACCGCCCATCGCTTCTAGAACCACGTTCAGAAGGGACATTATATCGAATGCCATACGTATCTCACCTCCTTGAACTACTGTTAAACGGCAGTGTTGGCTTCGTAGCGCTTATGCTATCGCCCTCATTAAAAGGCAACTGCAACCAGCAGGGCAGCAATAATTCCTCCAATAACTTTCACGCCTGCTACAGCCGGTGTCACAGGTAAATACGGGGGTAAACCAGCAACATATGCAGCCTCAATTAGTATCAATGGAATAACGGGCCAAAACAGTGGTATGAATATTAACACCATCTTTTCACCTCCTTTATCGATCCATGAGTTTCAGTGACGCTGTTTCGTCAAGCGTATCCAAGTTCAGATTGAGTGGTGCATAACGTGCATGTTCGTCAAAAAAGCACGGATTAGCACAGCTTGCTTCATTTTCATTACTTACCGCAAGAAGTACAGCGCCTTTATACCGTTGTCTTCTTTTCGTTGCCTCACGTGAAGCGTTTTTCGCAACGTGTTGTACCTCTTTGTATGAAACGCTTTCATCTTTGTTGTTCTGTTTGTTCATTTTTCCGCCAACTACAACGCATATTTTTACAACGTATTTTTTACCTCTCACTACCTTTTTCGGTCATGATTAATGTTAGCATTCCTAGATTGTCTCATCACAAAATTCCAAGCCCTATAATAGCTGTTGCAATTGATGCTAAAGCAGCCCACCCAGGTATTGCACTGACCGCGGTTAAAAAAGCCCCAAGCACAACAGTTGGCAGCGCCCACCAAGGCCCAATAAAGGGAATTATCAAGGCCATTTTTTTCACCTCCTTCGGTCGGATTGTGTATGTTGCCGACACTTTTTTCCATTCTGTTGGTGATTTGCTAGTGGTAAAGATCGCAACACATACCAGCTATATTTCGCAGTGACTGCTATTATAGGCATATTAACTCCTACGGCGGCAGTAATCTCACTATTGCGAGGGTCAAAGCGCTTAACTGTTCAAATGTGAGTGCTGCACCCACTCCAAGAACCGCCAATCCAGCAAGAAATGCTGCACTAGCACCAAGAATCAAAAACAAACCTTGAGCTGTATTGAATAGCCCTCGAGTTGTAGCAAATAACGGCGTAAGCACCAAGAAGATCGGTACAAGATCAGCTAAGACCATGTTCATTACTCACCTCATTTTTTTAAAGCTTGATTTTAAACTTTAAAAGCACATAATAATAACGAGTATTAATGGGTTTCGAAATGATACCCTTATTGCCACTGAAGCAAGGTCAGTTGGTATTTATGCTACGTTCTGGCCCCATAGGCAACGCATAGAGAGAACATATATTTCCTTTTTGCGACGTGATCTCGATAGTATTTATAAAATTTTGAGGGTTATCATCGACCAACACTATCAGTAGTCAGTCAGTCAAGAATAGAGATTAACTATGTTAATCAAAGTAAGAATACTTCATTATCTTAATATATAGAAAGATTGATAAAAAAAAGCGGTGGACACATAAGTACATTTCTATTTCTTATATGTTAAATGTGAGGTCATCCACATTCACTTTTCTGCTGTTTTAAAGCAATAAATCCTCGCGCTGACCTCATTACATTTAGTTATAGAAGATACTATCGAAAGTAGCGCATCTTCTTTATTTGATAGTCAAGCACAAGAAGTGTATTCACATATTACGGATAGCAAAAAAAGAGCTTAACGATCACAAAGTCTATCTGAGCTCGAAACAACGTAACTTAAGCACTGTCGTGCTTAAGAGCTGATTTTTATGTCCGAAGAGCATTTTTACAACAGCTCGTGCAAAAATGCTTATAGCTAGCTTATAGCTAGTTTCTACCGAATTACGGTCAATTAATGTTGACATTCATCGTGGACTCGCTTGCCTTCTTCACTAAACTGAACCTGCAATCGCTTAAAAAAGTCATGATATTACATTCATCCCATAAAAAAGAAGTCTTTAGTGTCCAACAGATGTCTCTCGCAGTGCTACTGTGCGAGTCGTAAATATTTATAGAGTTAAAATGTGTGCAGAAAAAATTGATCGTTTCACCTTTTATTGTTGCTTACGTTTTTTTACGGACTTAGGGACTTAATTCATCCAGGAAACCTAATATGGATAAAAAAAGTGAGAATTTACTGCTCTTAATTACGTGCCTTTATTGCATATTAAAGGTGTCATTCTCCAATCTAAGGAGTGAGCTGCGCTTGTACTATGAACTATTAAAGGTTGGATATAATCTCTTTGAATAAGTTCACCAGCTTCTGAGGATCTCGACAGCGGCGCAGATGTAAAACTTACATTCCTTGTTGTCAGGATAAATAAAGGTGAAAAGTAAAAAGGAGGTAATTGATAAAAGACTTACCAATCACTTATCTT
>CAZKZX010000092.1:0-6492 GCA_964557335.1 uncultured Methanomicrobia archaeon
CTTCCCATTGCTCCTTACTGAACTCCTCTTTCTTGCTAACTTTTTGCGATAGTACGACAGTGGATGTGAGATAGACTTACATATCTCACCCCCTTTAGCGCAGTTGCCATACGTCTCCATTATCGAGCAGCCGGGGGACGTGTATTCTGTACCGGAAGAGCCCATGATATGCTCAACTTGGTATCGCGTGAGCTCTAAATCGAAATCTGGAGAGCTTTCATAAAAACGCACGATCTCTTCTGCGCTCATGCCTATATTCGCAAGAAAAGCAGTAAGTGCAAACCGTGCCGGATGCGAAAGGTTCTTGCCACTTTTTACTAATGAAATGAGCTCCTGTATGCACGGAGGATATGCCTCTTCGTCGATTGCCCCTAACTCCCATGGTCTAAACACATTGAAGTCAAAAGTTAATAAGATATCTTTTGTGTACGATGAAACGGTTTGACACATTTGACGGGATAATTTTAAGGGAAGGTCACTTAACACTTCTAATCTTATTTTCTCCTGCAATATTTCCATTACCTCATTCTTAGCAAGTTCAACGCGCCCCTCACACATAACGTTTACAAGTTTCCACTTAGAATCCCTTAATCTGCTAGTAAATCTGACAAAATCCGTGAAATGAAATGTGTAACTATTTTCAAAAGTTTTCGGGTCTTTAAGAGGTTCCGGTATTATATTAAAGTCCTCTAACAGTCTATTAATTAGCTTAATCGCCTCGTCATCGCTGGTGCTTTTTAACTTCTGAAAGGCGAATCGTGCTTCACCGTTGGCATACATTTGAGTCAAGAGGTGGTTATTAATGCATGAGACCATGACCCGTGCAAGGGGGTACGACAAGAGCTCAATGTCAACTTTGTTTTCTTCTTCAAGTTTAACTAGCTCTATTTCGCCCTCTAATGCCTGTTTTATTCTTTGTGAACTGCGGGTCAAAACTTCTTTTGAAAAATCTTCACCTTTTACGAGGTCTTCAAGTACGCGCCCCGAAGACTTTACGTACTCGCTTGCGGCTCGCGTGAATGGGAATAGCGCGAGGTACTCATCCATATCGTATCATCGACATTTTCTAAATGAAGTCACTCCTGTTCAATCCTTGGAGCTAAAAGGTACTTAACGGTCCCGTTGCCGTCAGCAATGTCAAATCTCATTTTAAGTGGAATGTTCCTTCCGATATCGATAGCGATTTCAGAGGCTTTTCCGACAGTTTTTGACATCTCAAGCAAAAATTCAAGGCTAAATAGCGATTTGACCTCATCGCTTTTACCGTCAGTTCGTGAGATATCTATGAGCTGATCTTTTAGCAGTTCGAGCCGCATTGTGTCGGCATCACCAACCGCCTCCATAAAGAACGTTTCATCAACACATCCAAGGGCGATATTATCGCTGATCTTTTCTGCTGCCTTTATCGCCCATCGAAATTGTTTGCCATTTAACACAACGTGGGCAGGTGAGTCGATCTTTGGCACCTTCGGTTCCTTCTTTATGGAATACGGGCTTAAAAGTCCTATGTTATATTTTACGTCACCAAACGACAGCAGCATTTTGTTATCATCCACGCGCATTCCGATAATATCCGTCCTGTTAGCAAGCTCGAGGATATCCTGCATCTTCTTCAAATCGAGTGTTATTAAGCCTTCTTCTGAATCTGTTTTGTAGCTTTCGAAGGCCTTACTTGAGAGCTCAAATTCAACCATAGCTACGTATGAAGGATCGGCGTTCCTCGCGTAAAACCCGTCATTGTTGTAGTGTATCCGAGCTTCATCTACTACAATCGTTAATGCTTCAATGCCATCTTTTAGTGTATCACCAATAATTTCAGCTTCGAACATAATTACGAGACCTCATAAAATTGAACATCCTATGTATTATAACTTCCCCTTGGGTTTTAATTTTACTGTTTCACTGTTAACATGTATCTGAAATTTGAAAAACAGAACGAACTTTTACAGGTAACGATAATACAGATGATGTTGAAAAAATCAAAGAAACTACGCACTCATCTTGAATCAGGAGTGGTTTCGGATTACGAGACGGTAATTAAGCAACAAATCTAATACTTAACAACGTCCCACTGAATTTTCGGTTAGACAGGTGTTCAATTAGCGATCGGTGAGTAAGTCTGTTTTGATAAACTCTAATAAGAACCATTTTCCCTGACGGGGCCCCTCCTGGAAGTATTGCCAAAAGTGAGATGTCCTCAACGAATCATTTAGTTGCGTGCCATATTCGTTTCACGCTATACTTCCGCTTCCACAGAAGCGAATTCAAACTGCAGCGCCTTAAACCCGGCCATATCAACAAAGGATTCATCCAAAACATGGTGGCTGGATCGTCCCAGCGAGTCGATTGTAAGCCCAATTAGCACGCCATCGCTTCGTATCTGGAACGCTGAGTACTTGGCAAGCAACTCGAGCGTTGTGCTTGGTCGCCCTTCGTCGCGTGGCTGCCAGCTTGCGAAGGTTGTACGTTTCAGGAGCTTAAACTGAGATGGAGTTAGTGATATAATCCATAGTTTCATCATATTTCTCCTGTGAATCTTATATCGATACCGTCCTAACTTTCTCCTAGTATTTCTCATTTTCCATAAAAAAATCTGTGTAATCTGTCTTGCACTTTAAAACAAATTATTCCTCAGTCAGCGTTATCGAGGAGCTATAACCATCTGGCATCTGGTCCGATGTGCCTTGTTTCATACACCATGTTGACCTTTAGCAGCCCGACATATCAGAGTCAGTCATACGTATTGAAATACCCTGATTGCTATGTTATTCCCAACGCGACAACGATTTAACACACCTTCGAAAACAAATTCTCAAAGGAGACTTTTCTGACTATGTCAGGAGTAATCGACGTGCAACACGTATAATATGTGCATTGTTGCGACGAATGAAATTCACCTCATAAACTTTATAGACTTAATCATAATACGTACGTGGAGTTATGCCACCTATAAGAATCATATTAGAGCGGTTCTCTCAAGGTGAGATAGAGTTGAAGGAAGCAGAGCATCTCATCTTACAAGAGGTCCGAATCGATGGGTATCGGCGAGTCTCTGAGATCGCAAAGGTAGATACGACACGGTTGTACAGGACGGGCATCCCTGAAGTAGTTCTTGCAGAAGGAAAGAGCATCGAGGATGTGCTGGCAATAGTCGAAGCGCAGCTTGAACTGGAAGGAAGAGTAATACTCACCAGGGTTCCGAACGAACACCTTGAGGCGCTCAAGAAGTTTAAGGTAAAGTGGAATAGCAGAGCACGCGTCGCCGTGGTCGGAAACGAACCAGAATTTAAGAATCCGCGAGGACTTGTAGGAGTAGTGTCAGCGGGCACTGCGGATATTACGGTAGCAGAAGAAGCTCGTGTGATAGCAGAAGAATTCGGGTGCGATACAATAAGCATTTATGATGTCGGCGTTGCAGGAATCCATCGGTTGTATCCCGAGCTTCCAAAAATAATGAGCGCTGACGCATTAATCGTAGTTGCTGGCAGAGAGGGAACGCTTCCAACAGTAATTGCAGGGCTCACTGATGTGCCCGTGATAGGAGTTCCCGTTTCAACAGGGTATGGGATGGGGGGTAGAGGTGAAGCTGCGTTACTTTCAATGTTACAATCTTGTTCAGTGTTGGCTGTGGTCAATATCGATGCCGGTTTTGTGGCAGGAGCTTTTGCCGCAAAGGTAGCACTTCGGACAGCTAGAGCAAAACGCATCTGAATATCCTTCATCGCTATACGTCTCTCAAACGCGCTGATGCAACCGCAATACAATAGAGAAGCTATTCTTTGAAAATGTTAAAACAAGAAATAATCGAATCGAGCAGATAAGAGGTGAACACCCAACCGGTACTAACATGACTCAAACTCTTGTGCAAGCGGGGTGAGTCTAACCCTGAAGGCTACTCTCTAAACAATAATCATTGGCTAGGCATCGCGAGTTAATGTCTCAATTTTCTTTCTTATTTCTTCTTTATCACTAGTTTCAAAGCCAAAATATTCTGCAAAAGCCTCGGTAGTTTGGAGTAGCTTTGTCCTTCCGTGCGGCAACGCCTCAATGAGCTTTCGTGCTACTAGTTCATGAACGTGCCCATACGCCTTGTTTCCTCTAATTTCCGCGACTTTTGACTGCGTTATAGGTTGGTGATACGCGATAACGGCTAGAGTGCGTAACGCTGGAGTCGCAAGATCTCTTTGCGCAATGGACCTGACTGCCTCTGCATATTCGGCCCGTACCTGCATTACCGCCTCCTCATCCATACGGACAATTTCGAGTGCCTCCTTGCTATTATACTCCTCAATGAGTGACGCAAGCAACTCTTCAACGTCTGCTTCTATGCTGATTAGCGTCTCGAGGTCGCTTATAGCAAGCGGGCGTCCTGCAACAAACAAAGCGGCCTCGATAAGATCTCTGTCGTTCATTTCCATAAAAATACAGTTTAAGAACAAGTTAAAGGTTTCTACATGTAATGAAAATATCACCAAAGATCTCCTGCTGTTCAAGTTTGACCTGTCGCCTGTTCGCCATGAACAAAAGTGGTATGAACGTCTTTACGACGTCCGCAGGTGTTTTAGCTCCCACAAGTTCGCTGAAAAGAATGTACCCTCTTTCATCCCGCCTCTTTTTGAGCTCACCACTTAACTGCTTGATCTGCTTCTCTATATCTTCAGCGTGCGCGACAGCAAGCGCGTCGACGTTCTCCGAGCGCGTTGCCCGTAACCGTCTTTTGTCTGATTGTTCCTTCCGCTTCGTAGCCTTTTTTAGTTCCTCAATGAGCTCAGAAAGAGTTACCCGCCGTTTTGCGTGCCTCCTCACTTTGGGTTTTAACGCAGGGAAATATTCGGGGCCATCATCCTCTTCCGCGTATTCCAAATCTTCTTCCACCCCATGTTCGTGTTCTGTGATGGCGTCGGATTTCATCCTGAGCAACATCGATGCAAAAAGGAGCGTTCTACTCGAAATCCTTAAATCAAGCTTTTCCATCTGTTCAACTTTCGCTAAAAACTTATCAGTCACATCAACGATGTCGATGTCCCACGGATCTATTTCCCCGTCTTTTGCGAGGGACACGAGGATGTCAATAGATCGTTCATCGAAGTCATCAAGAAGTTCTGACTCCTTATATTCATCGACATCCGTCATTAATTGAGCTTCACCCCAGTGATGCTTGAGATGCTATCCTCCTGCATAGAAACTCCTATAGTCCTGTTTGCTGCCTCAATCATTGGCTTCCTTAATGATACCACAATGAACTGAGCATTTGACGAGAGTTGCTTGATCATCTTTGCCACCAACTCGGCGTTAGCCCCGTCAAGAAACATGTCGATTTCATCAAACATGTAAAACGGCGCAGGCATATAACGCTGTATTGCAAATATCATGGCGAGAGCAGTGAGGCTCTTCTCTCCTCCCGACATTCCCTCTAACCTCTGCATGTGCTTTCCGTGCTGCCATGATCGGATTATGAGACCGCCGTCGAACGGATCGTCATAGTTTTCGAGTGCGAGTTCACCTGTTCCACCGGATAGATCAGCATAAATGTGCTTAAAATTCGCGTTTATGCCATCAAAGGCTGACATAAACGCCTCTTTTTTCATCTTGCCATAACGCTCGATTCGTTCTAAAATTTCAGCTCTTTCGGTGAAGAGCGTATTTCTACGAGCGATGAGGCCGCTCTTTCGCTCAGTAACCGAATCATACTCTTCAATTGCTCGCATGTTAACGTCATCCATTGCTTCCATCTTAGTTTCGAGATCCTTCAGCGTGTCCATTATCACGTCGTACGGTTCGTCACAGGCCTCGACATCGAACCCACCCATCTCTTCTCTGAGCTCTTCAATCTTCGATCTGGTTTCAAGCCGCTGGTAATCAAGGCTCGCAATTTGCTCTTCAATTCGGTCAATTTTTCTCTGAATGTCAGATTTTTGAGATTCTTTCGCACTTATTTGGCCCAACATCCCATCTCTCTCAGTCCTCAGCTCATTTAGTTCACCTTCGAGTTGTCTCTCACGTCCGTAAATCGCACTTAGTTCTCCTTCAAGCTGTTCGATGTCAGAAAGATATTGTGTAAAATCTGCTCTAAACTCGCGAATCCGGGTTTCAGTAACTTGGAGGGCTTCATTCACTTCTGAGAGCTTCTTTTTCGTATAATCATCCTGAAGTCTGAGGTCAGTAATCGCGGCGTCAGTTTGTCCTATTCTCCCTTCAAGCCTTCGTACTTCATCAGCGACCTTTCCGAGCTTCTCTGCCAGTTTCGAGTCGTCAGATCCCCTCAATAGACTTTCAATCCCTTGTGCCTCTTTTTCGAGAGAGTCAATCGTGCTATTACATTTCTCTAGGAGGTCCTCAATCTCGTTAATCTCACCACTCAGGCTTTGTTTTTCATCATACAGCGATGTACTCTCTATGGATTTTTCTCGTATCTTCTGTTCTAACTTGCCCTTTCGTTCTTCAAGAGTTACAGCATTTTTAAGCAACAGCTCAACCTCACCTTCAGCGACG
>CAZKZX010000093.1:0-6485 GCA_964557335.1 uncultured Methanomicrobia archaeon
TTGTTACAGATCTCGACGGTTTAATGGATGATATAATCAAGGCAAACGAACAATGTGCTGTAGTTGTAGTTCACGCACATGGCGACAACATCAGAAAGTTAAAAAGTTATGTCCCTCAGTTGCAAAAAATAGTCGGCACGACGCAATCGCGCCCTCTTTCAAATGTGTTTAACTTTGGCGGCTTTACTGATGGTGATAGAGCAATTTACTTAGCAAAACAACTGGGCGCAAAAGAAATCGGCATTATTGGATTTGACTTTGAAGACGCCACCGTAGGAGAGATAAAAAAGAAGAAGCTTCGTTGGGCGAAGCGATTAATTGCTGCGATTAATGTGAAAGTATTATGACGGTTTCAATAGCCCTTTCTGGAAAGCCAAATACGGGCAAGTCTACGTTTTTTAAAGCGGCAACCCTCGTAGACGTCGAAATTGCAAACTATCCATTTACAACAGTCGGCGCAAATCTTGGGATAACTTACGTTAGAGTACTATGCCCGTGCACGGAACTAAGCGTCAAGTGCGGTAATTGCATAAAAGGTGCGCGTTTTGTGCCTGTTGAGTTAATTGATGTTGCGGGGTTAGTGCCTGAGGCACATAAAGGTAAGGGGCTTGGCAATGCGTTCCTCGATAATGTTCGGCAGTCTGAGGCCATTATAAATGTAATCGATGCTTCAGGAGGAACTGATATCGAGGGTAATCCGATAGGCGTAGGTATGCGCGATCCTTTGGAGGATGTTGATTTCTTACACCACGAAATTACAATGTGGCTTTTTGGGATAATTCAAAAAAACTGGAATCGACTCGCAAGAAAGTCTCAATCAGAAGAAAAGATTGAACATCTATTAGCAGTTCAGTTGGCGGGCACAAACGTTAATGAGCACGAGATAAAAAGTTCGATAATTAAGCTCGGACTTTCAAATAAACCGATTAATTGGACTGAATCGGATCTACTAAATTTCTCTCACGAGATAAGAAAGATTTCGAAACCCATGATAGTGGCGGCCAATAAAAAAGATATTGCTCCAGTTCAAAACTTACAAAGGCTTTTAGCTCTTTCGGATTACGTTGTATTGACAAGTGCTGAAGCTGAACTTGCTCTGCGTATCGCACATAAAAATGGGCTGATTGATTATATCCCTGGTGATACGCATTTCAACATCACCAGTTCGGTAAATGAGCAGCAACGAAAAGGCCTTGTAAAAATTTCAAACCTTATAGCTAAAGACGGAACAGGCGTGCAAACCTGTATAAACAGCGTTGTATTCGATGTTTTAGATTATATAGTAGTGTACCCTGTTGAAGATGAAAATAAACTTACGGACAGTTATGGAAATGTTTTGCCTGATACCTTTTTGATGAAAAGGGGACAGACCGTTAAGGATCTTGCTTATAGAGTGCATACCGATATTGGAAACGGATTCTTATTTGCGATCGATGTTCGAAGCAAAAAGAGATTAGGAGAAAATTATGTTCTCTCGAATGGTGACGTGATTAAAATAACCTCTTCTACAAAACATAAAAAAGTAAGTAGCAAGCAGTGATACCATCTAGATAAAGGCAGCAAAATTATGAACTGAAGGCGTTTTTTTTTTGCAAACTCCCAGTAAATCGGAGCGTCCAAACCAAAGATAATGCGTACCAAATCATAGTTGAATGACTCAATGCTGTTACAGGAAAGTAAGCAGTAATAGGCCGGTTAGGTAATACATCTCTGTCGACCTGAGATACCCAATTTAACTCAAAATATTTACTCGGTCGGCGTTACACCTAACACAATGAAATTACTTATGAGAGCGAGAAGTTCTTTCTTACGAGAGAGAAATTGTCAAGTGTAATAACAAGAAGATTGGAATGTCGTATTTTTTATCTATGGTCAAGACCAAAATTTTCTGCTGCTTATGACCATCCAATAAATTTTTTGGCGAAGTGAGAGTATACCAGACAACAAGTGGTCTCATATATCCTCTGATACGTGCTCGCATCAGCACTTAAAGTCCTTCAAAGCAACGAGCGGTCGATAATGCCATTCAAATGTATTGGAAATAACAGAATATACAAAGACAGCTTTTAATTTATGTGGTAGAAGCAATTTAAATGCGAAAGCTAAAATTGCTATGTAAGACCTCTCTAAGAGCAAAGAAAGACGCTAGTTTTTGTACTTCAATTTTAGCTTAATTTGATATTAAAGCTGCGTTCCTAAATCTATGATGTTGATGCAATATCTTTGCTTACCAGAATCCTCTAGGAAAAGTTTATTTTCTATTGCAGTATAGGTAAAAAAGAAACTTAATGTTGTATGTTAATTAGTCGCTAATCCCAAGAATGTAGCTTTAAAGCTGAACGAGTTAGGATGGGGATCATAAGATGAAGTCAATGTATTCGTACATACGAGATGCGTGGAAAACGCCTAATGAAAGTTACGTTGATCAATTAATGTGGTATAGACTACAAGATTGGAGACGTGAGCTAGCCGTCACTCGGATTGAAAGACCTACACGTCTTGATAGGGCGAGGAGTCTTGGATATAAGGCAAAGCACGGTATAATAGTTGCACGGGTAAGGGTACGGCGTGGAGGGAGAAGGAAGTCGAGACCACGCGGTGGAAGAAGAACCAAACATATGGGAGTTAACTTGATTACTGCTGGGAAAAGTATACAAAGAATAGCCGAAGAACGCGCGGCAAAGAGGTTTCCAAATCTAGAAGTGTTAAATTCATACTGGGTAGGCCAAGATGGAAAAGCGAAGTGGTACGAGGTTATTCTTGTGGATCCTCACCATCCTTCCATTATAAATGACAAAAACTTGAATTGGATATCCAAGGAAGTCGGACGAGCTTTTCGCGGCAAGACAAGTGCAGGTACGAAAGGTCGTGGGATGAGAAAGAGGGGCAGAGGGACGGAAAAAACTCGACCATCTCTCAGTGCTCACGGTAGAATAGGAAAATAACAAGTGATTACTGCTTAGAAAAGTCATTTTGAGATGCCTAAAAGAGCGAAGGATTCTCAAATTGAGTCTAAAAGATTTAAAACAGTGCACAGTGTAAATATAAGCGTTTTTGTTCACGCAACAGAGGATGAAGACAAGGTTCTAAACGCTCTTAGGATATTTTTACCTTACGACGCAAAAGTTCAAAAAGAACATGCGACGGGACATTATCAGAATCCCATAGGGATACTCACAGTTAAAATAGGGAGACCCAGAGACATAATTAAGTTTCTAGACATCATAAAGCAAAATCTTCCGAAAAATGATATAAATAAACTTCTTAATGATTTGGAGAGCTATGTAGATGATGAAGGAGTCTTGTTTATTCGGTTTGACAAGCAGGAAGCGACAAGGAACTCGATTAGACTCGGAAAAGATGATCCTATTTTAGTGCGAGTGAAGGTAGCAGCATATCCTGCTCGCAAGGAAAAAGTACTGGAAGTTGCAAGAGGTTTGTTGAGGGATGATTGAATACTATGATCTTTGTGTTCATTCCCTCCCAGAATGTGCGGATTCGCCAAAGAGGCTCAAATTGGCATCAGAAAGGTATGGCTTTACAAATATAGCGATAACAAATCATTCGACTTATTGGCAACCTATAGAATCTCAAGAAATCATTTCTGGCATTGAATTGGTTGCAACGGGCGCCCAAATGTTGCGAAATCTAATTAATATCTACCGCGATAAAGTAACAATCTTAGCAGTTCATGGTGGGGATGAGAAGATAAATAGAGAAGCTTGTAGCGACAAAAGGGTAGATGTACTCATCCATCCCGAGCTTGGACCAAATAATGGAGTGAATAAAACCTTGGCAAAACTTGCAAAAAGAAATCACGTAGCAATAGGTTTCAGCATTGATTATCTATGGAAGCACAGGGGATTCTATAGATCCAAATTATTGGCATTTCAGCGTAAAAATGTTATCATATGTAGAAAGTTTGCACTGAAGGTTGTTCTTACGAGCGGAGCACTCTCCCATTATGATCTTAGAGCACCACGGGAGGTTAAAGCGCTATCTAGGCTTATTGGAATGGATCGGGGAGAAGCGGAGTCTGCGCTTGGTGATACCCCCCGTGGTATCGTGAACACAAGGCTAAAAGCTGTTACTTCAGAGGAGCAGCATTTATGAAAGTTCTGCCTCCAACGTTACGAGAAAACGTTAGATACGTGGCTTTTGACGTTATTTCAGAAGAGGTCATAAAAGCTCAAGATTTAAGAAATGAGATCTTCTCTGCAACAACCTCCTTGTTCGGAGATGTAGGCTCAACTAACATTAGAATTGAGCTTATTAGCTTCGCGCGCCAGAAGGGCCTTCTAAGATGTAGCCATACAAGTATAGAAGATACGAGAACTGTCCTTGCTACACTTTACAAAGTAAAAAGTTCTAGACTTAGCGCCCGAGTTCTTGGGGTATCAGGAACGATAGCGGGAGCTAAAAAAAAGTATTTACAAGTTGAAAAGAAGTTACAACATAACACATCTTTTAATATTACAAAGCCCATATCTGGAAGGGCTGTTAGAATATGTGGCAGCGAAATTGATATAGTTCCAGATGATAATAAAGTCATAGATCGTTCAGATGTCGGACTAGTTGGCATTACGATATACGATAATAAGGAGCTGATATAATGCAGATGGCACCGCAAATGGGGTATGATAGAGCTATAACGGTCTTTTCACCAGATGGTAGACTCTTTCAAGTTGAGTATGCTCGTGAAGCAGTCAAAAGAGGCACAACGTCAGTTGGCATAAAAGCAAGCGATGGGGTAGTTCTTCTTGTCGATAAGAGGATTACAAGTAGGCTTTTGGAGCCCCAGTCGACAGAGAAAATATTTCAAATAGATGATCACATTGGCGCAGTAACTTCAGGTCTTGTTGCAGATGCCCGAGCCCTTGTAGATCGCGCGCGCGTGGATGCCCAAGTAAATAGGGTCGTATACAATGAGCCTATTGGGGTTGAAGTTCTTGCAAAAAAGATTTGTGATCACAAGCAAACCTTTACTCAGTATGGGGGCGTGAGACCTTATGGAACTGCACTGCTCATTGGCGGGGTGGATGATGAAGGCCCTCGGCTTTTCGAGACTGATCCTAGCGGTGCGCTTTTGATGGTTAAAGCTACGGGAATTGGATCTGGAAGAAACGCAGTAATGGACGTTCTTGAAGAGAAATACGATGAAAAAGCTAACATTGAAAAAGCAACAGATCTTGGGCTTGAGGCTCTTTATAAGGCTACCGAGGGAAAGTTAACTGTCGAAACAGTAGAGATTGCAGTCGTTGACGCAAAAGATTACAAATTTAAAAAGATTGAAGCTGAAAAGGTTGAAGTTTACGTAAAAAGCATATTAAAAAGGCTCGCGCCATAGAATTTAATGCCGCCAAGGCAAGTTAAAGTGGACAATAGCAGACGTGAGGCAAAAAGATGACCACTCTTGATGAAGCTGTGATAGCTCGATACGTTAGGGGTGGAGAACATTTTGAAGTGTTAGTAGATCCTGATAAGGCACTCTTAATAAGAGAAGAACGGGATTCTGATATTGAAGGAGCACTAGTTGTTGAAGAAATTTTTAAACATGCTTCCCGAGGAGACAAGGCATCCGAAGAGGGGTTGAAAAAGATCTTTGGAACCGTTGACACTATTGAAGTCGCAGAAAAAATAATTAAAGAGGGTGAAATCCACCTTACCTCTGAACAGCGTCGAAGAATTCAGGAGCATAAGAGAAAGCAAGTTGTGAATATCATTGTAAGAAATGCGGTGAATCCGCAGACTGGGTCACCTCATCCGCCTGCTAGGATTGAAAAAGCAATGGAAGAGGCAAAGGTGAATATAGATCCTTTCAAAAACGTAGATGAATTGGTTGGTATCGCGATGAAGGCAATCCGCCCCATTATCCCAATAAGATTTGAAGAAATCGACATCGCCGTTAAAATACCAGCTGATTATACTGCAAAGTCCTACGGAGAAATCCAGAATTTCGGAAACATAGTAAAAGAAGGTTGGCAAAAGGATGGTTCTTGGATCGGAGTAGTTAAGTTTCCTGCAGGATTGCAGAACGACTTTTATGAGCTTGTTAATCGGCTTACCAAAGGTGAGGCCGAGACACGGATAGTAAAGCGGGATGGTAGTAAATGAAAAATAAGGAGAGGGTGGATAAAAACATTGTCATTCCTGGAGACGTAATTTCTGACGATCCCACAAAGTCAGGTGAGGGAACATATGTTGAGAATGGAAAGGTGTATTCCCTCATTTACGGAATTTTTGATGACAAAGACAAACTACGTGTAATTCCACTATCTGGAAAATATATCCCTGCAATAGGGGATGTTGTCATTGGGATGATAGCTGATATTAGTTTCTCCAATTGGAAAGTAGATATTAACTCGCCGTACGAGGCGCTGATGCATATCTCAGAGTACCCTCGTAGAATTGATTCCAGTGAAATGTCGAAGATAATGCGTGTAGGAGATCTTGCAATATTTAAGGTAATAGATGTAGACTCTTCA
>CAZKZX010000094.1:0-6482 GCA_964557335.1 uncultured Methanomicrobia archaeon
GTTGCTTTAGTCGCGACAGTGAATATGAGGGTACGTCCATGAAATCACGCCCAATTACGGAGGGGCCAGCTCTTGACAATTTATCCGTGTAGTTGCCACAACATAGATAATCTCATTGGTGGAGGCTTCGAGACAGGAATAATAACTCACATCTACGGGGAGCCGGCAGGTGGAAAAACAGGGCTATGCCTTCAGCTTGCAGTAAATGTGTTAAGAACCGGAAAGAGGGTTATATTTATCAATACACAGAAGTTTCCAAGCGAGAGATTTACCCAGATTGCAGGTGAGGATGCACGGGTGTTAGCACGGAAGATGATAATCTTCGAAGTAACAAGCTTCGAGCACCAAACTGACGCGCTGAGAGAGATCAAGAAGATTGCTAGTGAAGACATAGGGCTTATCGTATTCGACTCAGCAACCGCATTTTACCGACTAGAGCAAGCGAAAAGTTACGAGATCTTCCTGAGACGGAAACTTGTAAATCAGGTGCTATTCCTTCTCGGTCTGGCAAAAAAGTACAACCTAGCAGTTTTGATAACAAACCAGACCTACGAGAATGCCGAAACGAAGCAAGTTTTGCCGATCAGCGGTCACATCCTCGAACAGCTGTCAGCGGTCATAGTGCAATTCACAAAGATGGGATCTGATTTAAGGCGCGCCATCTTGAAGAAACATCGGTCGCTTCCTGAAGGTGCCGCTACAGAGTTTAGAATCGTGCCACAAGGTCTGGTGGATGCATAACTCATTCTGCTCTTAGACTCAACTCGACAGAGTATTGTCATCAGTCGTTACATGAAGTGATCTGTTGGAAATGTCAGTCGAAAATCTGAGGGGATCGGTCGCATAAGAAAAGGTGGATCGCTTTACTGGCCACCAACCGATGCACTATGACAGTTGTGGGCTCCACAGCCTCGGCGTTAGTGAGTCGACGCATAATAAGTCCCCTTAAATACCGTGTCAGCGGGACCTTCCATAAAGGCGCGCCCATTCTTCAAGGTAATTTTTAACGCACCGCCCCGCGTCTTCACGGTCACTGCAGCTCCGACAAGACCCATCTGGTTTGCCACCGCTGCCGAAGCCACGGCACCCGTGCCACAGCTAAGCGTTTCAGATTCAACACCCCGCTCATACGTGCGCACGAAGAGTATGTTTCCATCGACCTTGATGAAGTTTACATTTGCTCCGTCGGGAAATACCGGGTCGAATCTAATCTTAGGCGCTACGTCCAGTATATCGATATCGAGATCGTCGACAAATATCACAGCGTGCGGAACCCCCGTATTGACCGCCGATACAACGTGACCATACATGCTCTCGATGAAGTGATCCTCAGCGCCTTCCGCTGGTATATCACAGCGCGCAAACTTAGGTTCACCCATATCCACAACTACTGACTCCTTCTTTGCCTTGACTTCCAACACTCCAGCTTTCGTCTCGACGGTAACCTTACCATGAGGTACATACCCAGAGTCGATAGCATGGGTCACAAGGCACCGAATCCCGTTTCCGCACATCTCAGCTTCAGATCCATCCGGCTGAAAGAGGCCCATCTTCACATCAGCCACACTCGACTTCGATAGGAAGAGGACGCCGTCAGCTCCTATGCCAAAGCGTCTGTCACATGCCTTAACCGCAAAATTGGGTCTCTCCCTTATTGCGATCCTTTTAAACTCGTCGATTATGATAAAGTCGTTACCAGTGCCCTGCATCTTGACGAAACGGACTTCAGTCGTGATTTCTTCACCTCAGCTCAGCTCAACCGGCTCAGCCAATTCAACTTTCACAGCAGCCTCGAAGGTAATGTTTGCCCATTTAGAAGATCACTGTAAGATTCACGCCTCCTTATCAAATCTGAGGTACCGTCCTTCACCAACACTTCAGAGGCACGAACGCGACCATTGTACTGGGAGCTCATAGCAAAGCCATAGGCACCCGTATCGAGGATCGCGATAACGTCGCCTTTTTCTACTTTTGGGAGTCTCCTGCTCTTTGCTAAGATGTCCCCGCTTTCACATATTGGCCCGACAATCGTGTAGGTCGCCTCGGGTTCCCTGTCAAGTTTGTTTGCTACGACCACCTCGTGATAGGAATCGTACATCGCGGGACGAATGAGCAGATTAAATCCTGCATCAACTCCTACAAAGTTGTAGTAGGCCTCCTTTACGGTATTTATCCCGCAGAGTAGGATGGCTGCGTCTCCCACGATATACCTGCCGGGCTCGAGAATTAATTTTGAACTTATGCCAAGCGCTTTTGACCGTTGGTGAAAGATCGGAAGTACGGTAGCAGCAAGGTCTTCGGGAGTTGGGGCAGTCCCTGTGTACGGAATTCCCAATCCGCTTCCGATATCTACAAAGTCGAGGTTAAGGTTAAGGTCACTTTTCAGCGCTTCGACGAGGTCCATCATTTTCGTCATCATTTCGGAGAAGGGGCTGAGTTCCAATATCTGCGAACCGATGTGGCAGTGGATGCCGACTGGCTGTACGCCTTCGAGCGACAGTGCTTCTTGATAACACGAGAGCACCGAATGGTGAGGGATTCCGAACTTCGACTTGGCAAGCCCAGTCGCGATCTTTGGGTGGGTGACTGCAGAGACGTCGGGATTGACTCGAAACGCGATGCCCACTTCCGTATCGCTGTTCGATGCGATCTTTGAGAGCATCCTGAGCTCATCAATGGAGTCGATCGAGACGTTTACGCCCGACTCACAGGCCATTTCAAGTTCATAGTCAGTTTTTGAGTTACCGTTAAAGAGTATTCGTTCTGGCGGTATCCCCGCAAGCAGTGCGAGGTAGAGCTCTCCGTCAGAAAATACGTCAGCCCCGGCGCCCTCGTTGGCTAAAATCCGTAGTACGGCCAGGCTGCCGTTTGCCTTTGCGGCATAGTACACGTCAGCCTCAGAAAACGCCGCTGCAAACCTTCTGTAGTTGCCTCGTATCCTCCCTTCGTCTAGTGCGTAAAGGGGTGTGCCGTACTTCCTAGCAAGCGCAATAGTATCAGCCCCGCCTATTGTAAGATTGCTCCCTTCTACGCCAAGATGAGTCCTTGTACCGAAATCCACCACTTATGTCACCTTTTCGAGCCTTGAGATAGCCTCCTCAATTCTGCGTACGGGCACGGTGAGCGCAAAGCGAATGTACCCCTCGCCGTAGTCACCAAATCCGATGCCTGGAGTCGCTACGATTCCTATATCGAGGAGACGAAGAGAGAAATCAATGGAAGGCGCTCCATCAGGAATAGGCGCCCAAACGTAAAACGTCGCCTTTGGCATCTCTACGTCCCACCCAATGGCCCTGAGACCTTTCACAAGGGCGTCCCGCCTCTCAGCATACAATGCTCTCATGTCATCCACGCAGTCCTGAGGGCCCTGCAAAGCCGTAATTCCCGCTTCCTGTATTGCCTGGAATGCTCCCGAATCAACATTCGTTTTGACTTTTCCAAGGCCGCTGAGTATGTCAGCATTCCCCACGGCGAAGCCCATTCTCCACCCTGTCATGTTATACGTCTTTGATAGACTGTGGAATTCGATTCCAACGTCCATCGCGCCAGGAACAGAGAGAAATGAGGGGGCCACATATCCATCAAAGGTCATCTCAGAGTATGCTGCATCGTGGCAGACTATAATCTCATTGTCAACGGCGAAGTCTACGACCTCTCTGTAGAACTGCACGTCAGCGACGGCGGCTGTGGGGTTGTTGGGATAGTTGATGAACATCATCTTGGCGCCTGTCGGAGTCCGTTCAAGATCAGGCAGGAACCCATTATCAGGGGCAAGTGGCATGGTGACTGGCTCACCATCGGCCAAAATGGTGCCGATTTTATACACGGGATACGCCGGGTCCGGCACGAGAGTCTTTTCGCCTGGATTAATAAATGCCAGCGGGATGTGAGCAATGCCCTCCTTCGAGCCTATGAGTGCCAATACCTCGTTTGCAGGGTCGAGTTGTACCCCTTTCTTGGCGTACCACTCGCTAACTGCCTCCCGGTACGACAGGAGGCCTTCATAGGAGGGGTAGCGGTGATTCGCACTCTTGCGTGCTGCCTGATAAAACGATTCTACGATGTGACGCGGTGTCGGCTGATCCGGGTCACCAACCCCCAAGTCAATGAGATCCACCCCTTGCGCCTGCTTCTCCGCTTTTAGTGCATCGATTCTAGCAAACAAATAGGGAGGCAGTCCCGCTATCCTCTGTGCATATCTGCTCGTTGTATCATTCATGCCTTTTCCATTTTCGTAAATGCTTCTATCCTAAATATCTTTTACTTGCCAATTAATGTGGTCAAACAGGATGCATTTACGCCAATTGTTTGACCTTTATCGTTTGGGGTCTCTAGAGGTACTGCCACATTTCAAAGGAGAGTCAAAAACAAACACACTTTATTCGCAGTTTTTAAAATAGTGAGAGTATTACGCGTGTTCCCTGCGTTACACACCATCAAGAGGAGACGCGCCGTTCCTCCTTTAGCACTCCGTCTTCTAAAAATAAAATCCGGTCAGCTATGCTCTCTAGTCGATTATCGTGCGTTACAACAACCGTGGATGCGTCGTACTCTTTCGCCTGAGTTTTGAGGAGATGTCCCACAATTTGACCTGTCTTTGAGTCGAGATTTCCTGTTGGCTCATCCGCTAATAGTATTTTCGGATTATTAACCATAGCTCTTGCAATGGATACCCGCTGCTTCTCTCCGCCACTTAAATCTGCCGGTAAAAAGGTGAGCCGGTCTCGCATGCCCAACTCGATAAGAACGTCTCGCGCCTTTTCCTTGGCGTCATTTCCTTTTATGCCATTCAGGTTAAGCGCCACCTCAACATTTTCTTGAACCGTTAAGGATTTCAAAAGATTGAAGCTTTGAAACACAAAACCAATATGCTCTTTCCTCATCTTGACAAGGTCTTGCTCTGACATACCTGTAGTCTTCTTGCCATCTATACTTATTTCACCGCTCGAAGGTGTCATTATGCACCCGATCATTGAAAGCAACGTGGTCTTTCCGCTCCCGCTAGGGCCTAAAATCAGTACCACTTCGCCCTTTTCTACTTCGAGAGATACGTCTTCAATTGCAACAACTGGGGCATACTTTGTATTGAATTCTTTTCGTACTTTTTTCACACTGATAACGATCTCAGTCATCTGCAAACCGCCCTCACGATCTAAAAACTATTGCCGGGTCTACTTTATTCACCTTTCTTGCTGATATAATTGAACCGAGTATAGACAATAACAAGGTTAAGAAAAATGCTATAACAAGAATATCCGTAGTAATGGTGATAGACAAAAGCGTGATCCTTTCTATCACTGCTGCGGCGATGTACCCGCAAATCACCCCTGCCGCGTACCCAAATGTAACGCTCACAAATACTTGCTCAAATAAAATTTTATATACATCCTTCTTAGATGCTCCTATTGCCTTTAGCGTCCCGAATTCAGGTATGCGCTCCATAGTAACAGTGTAAATTGTGAGGGTAACTACTATTGTAGCCACTGCCCACCCCACTGCCGCACTTATTAGAAGACCCATACCGGCCCCACTCTCAAAAATTATCCAATTTCTCGTATTATCTCGAATTTGAGATGATGTTAAAGCATTAACACCATCAATTTTGGAGATATCCTTCGATACTGTAAGCGGGTCAGCATTTGGCTGAACGCCAACTAAGGCGTAATTTGTCTGATCCTCAGTGAATCCGCACAATTTCTGGGCGTTTTCATATGACGTAAAGACCATGGGAAATGTGAACCATTTAGAATCCGTGCTGATGCCTACGACTTTCTGCGGAATACCACCTACTAATACTGATTCCCCTATTAATTGTTTGTTGAACTTTGTCTCAATTGATTGATCGACGATAATCGTATCATTTTGCCGTAAATCGTCAATATTTCCGGAGGCCATGCTCCAGGGAGCGCCTTCTCCGCTGGTAAGGTTAGAACCAAAAATCATTACTTTCAACGGAGTTCCATTGATATAAATCATACCGGGGTAGTTAATGAGCTTATTATAATCCTTTATCCCATCTATACCTCCTAGCTGCTGAACCTGGTTCTCTTGGACGAGAGAGGGAACACCGAGAAGATCGCTAACTCCCTTTTGTGTCACCCATATATCCGCGTTGGTATGATCCACGACGACAACGCTATTATCAAGAACCCCGACCAACGCGCCCGTGGTTAGGAAAATCAGTACTAACGCTACAGCTAAACCGCTTAAGGTAATCACAAAACGTTTTTTATCTTGAAATAAATTTTTGCGCGCTATCGACACCATGTTTCACACTGTTCTTCTACTGCTTGAAAAACGGATTGCTGCCATTCTGTAGGTTATCTGCCTTGAGTCTATAAAATCCACACAATAAAGCTCTATCAAACTATTTGATGGGAAATAGATCCAAAATGTAATTGAAGGAAGACACTTATAAAGTTTATTATAACCGCTTTGAGAATACTAAAATAGAGAGGACAATGATGCGGGCATACTTCTAA